>CALGNY010000148.1 GCA_937958375.1 uncultured Bacillaceae bacterium | reverse complement strand
ATTGAGCGGGTTTTCGTCGGGACCATTAAAATGTAGAGTAAGACTAAACTCCCAGCTTATCTTTTGTTCAAATTTCATATATGATAAAAGAAAAAGGAGGAAAATCATGAAAGCGGTTGGAATTATATTAATTGTCATTGGTGTCGTTGGTATTTTACTTGGGATGATGATGTACGGGGACATTGGTATTGCTGCAATAATCGGTGCATCGGGTGCGTTGGTTTCAGGGATTGGTTTCTTGCAGGTCAATAAGGCGATCGAGAATTTGGATAAAAAATAACATAAAGGAATACCATGAAAACATAAAAAAGCTTGAGGTGATTTTTTAAACCTCAAGCTTTTAATCGTATGTACAATCAATATAGCCCTACTATGATCCCCGCCAAAAAACCGACGATCATGATATACGTTACCAACCAGATAAATCTTTCGAATCCGATGACTTCGCCGATCAATGTGTTGATATCTTTCATTAATTTTCTTGGTTTACGAGTTTCCAATCCATCTACCTTCTCTGTAAATTATTTTTTACGGACAGATCGAATTTCTACTTGTCGTCCCAAATTACTTCTCACTTTTTTTCTCACTTCAACGGGTGTTCGGGCATTCACTTGCTTGGTCTTTGAGATCCCGTCTGCTTCATATTCGACAACAAAACATTTTTCACCACAGCGCATAATCTACACCTCTATTAAAAACATTGCTAAATCAAGCTTAGGTTATTTCAAGTAGATTTGCAATGCGATTGCTTCCTCACCATATGACCAAACCGTATGCTCGATTTTAAGATTACGACCAAACTTTCCGATCCAAACTTGTTTGGCATGCAATAGGGCTGTTAATTCAGGGTTGTTCAGCTTCACCTCTTCCACTTCCTCATCTTTTTGATAAACAAATACTACTTTCACAGCATCTCCGCTATTTGTAGTCACGCTCATCTCAATCAATCCTCCTACAGATATTCTACATACGTTATTCGTTAATCCAGACAATAATCCTGCTAATCATTTTCAAATGAAAAAGATGACCCCAAGCTCGGGATCATCTAATCATTAATTTTTGCCGCGCTCCACCATGTTGATCCCGATTCCCATACAAATGACACCAATCAATAGCATCAAGGCAATCGGCAGGGTTAAATCCGTCCAACCATAATCGAATAAAGCGACACCCATCATAGCCTCCACTGCATGAGAGAGTGGGAATAAATCACCGATGAATGTGATAATCGGGTTCGTAAGCGTGCCTGGTGGCATGTAGACACCACTGATGATTGGAATGATTGGAATCACCGATGGGTAAATCATGTAAAATTTCTCTGGTGTCTTCGTCATGCCTGCAATCAGCATGGCGACACTGACCATACTTAATGTAAATACTGCAGCAAGGGTCAGTATCATCCACATATTCTCAAAATCGTAACCCATCAAATAGCGAAAGATGAGAAATACAGCGGTCAACTGGAAGATGCCGACCAAAAAACTATAGAGTAAATGACCAGCATACATACCGGATTTAGACACAGGGGAAAGAATCAAGCGATCCCAAATTCCGTTGACTTTATCATTATTGATTCCGTTTACCTTAAAACCGATTGTAAACATGACGATAAACAATGAAAACCCGAACAAAAGCTGCATTCCCATGTTGTAATCCTGAAATTCATCTCCGCTCGTGGTCCGAGTTTCAACCTGAACCGGTGGGTCTTCCATCAATTGATTTATTTCATCTCGTGCATCGGCAACCGATTCACCACCCGTCGCTGCTTGAATCCAGGCTTCCTTCGTGAAAACCTGCTGCACCAACTGTTCAATTTGTAAGACGTATGGAAGATCTGAAGCTACAATTAACTGGTAATCGTCTTCCATCAATTGGACAGCAGCATTTCTTCTTCCCTCTGAAACGTCTGCTCTTGCTTGCTCCTCATCGGTAATGACGAATTTCATGGATGAATCTTCCTCGTTCAGAAGCTCACTCCATTTGCTTTCGATTTCTTCCGCATTCGCTTCATTACTGAAGATCGGGACGGTTTGTTCTTCAAATTCACTTGTGTCGCCAAATATGATGGTTGCTAAAATACTTAATCCAATAAATAGAAGAATGAGATACGGTTTGCGTTTTTCTTTCATCCACTGCGCTTTCATCACTGCTTTCATTCGTTTCGCCCCCTTCTCGGAAACATGACTAAAGCAATAACCAAACTAACGAGGAAGAAACCTACAAAATAAAGCAATGGAGCCGTTAAATCCTCTAACGCAGGTTGCTGAACCCACTCCAAAATGGATACCAAGAATTTCCCATTCGGTGTCCAAATGCCAATGTGTTGGAGGAAATTCGGTAAGAACATAATAGGGAAGAATCCTCCTCCAAGAGCACCGAACGTCATAATGATGACCGTTGCGATTCCATTGATGGCATCGGGGTCGTTCATTTTTAACGTCAATGATGTAAAGATTCCTGTCAGCCCACCGACGGCAAGCGCAAGTCCTGTAATGGCCAATAGTAGACCCAACCAAAACTCAGCCGATGCATTCGGGAAAACATCAAAGAACATCTGAATGACTAAAATGGTGATGACCAATTGCAACCAAACAAAAACAAACGCCGAAGCAATCTTGCCAAGCAAGAAATAGATGGGTGGATAGTTGGTCAAAAGAATTCGGTTAAATACTTGTTCACGCTTCTCAGCAATCGTTTTCGTCGCTACGGTTTGCGAGATAAACAATGCAAATAATGAACCAATCGCAAGGGTAAAATATTGAACAATATTAAATGGATCTGAATCGGATCCTGCCACATGCTCGGTTCCGCCTTCCGGTAACTGAGGCTCCACCATTTCTGTCTGACCAAGTTGTTGAACCGCTAATTGCAAATTCATGGACTCCACATAACTGCCAACGATCGAACCAAGCGTAGATCGTTCGGTAGAAGTTTCTTCAGCTAATACTTGAATTGTCGCCTCACTTGATTCATCCAAAAGCACTTCCGCTAAAAAAGATGCCGTGAAACCAGATGGAATATAAACTGCTGCATGGAGCTCACCGGCCTTGATTTTTTCAGTGGCTTCTTCCTTGTTCATTTTTTCAATGTTAAGCCAATCACTGAGATCTGGATGATTCAGAAACTCTTCCAGCATCGTCGTTGGGTTAAATTGACTCGCTTGCATCAACAATCGTTCACGCTCAGATTCTGACAACTGAGATTCTTCAACCTGATTTGCGAAATGCTCGACTCCTGAATCTTGACTGTCTTCAATCACTAAAGCAGCATCAACGTTAACTGGCGACTCCTCACTATCGAACATCCCAGATAACACGAAACTTAAAATTGCTATAATTCCAATCGGCAAAAGAAGAGCCATCAAGATTTCTTTTCGGTCTCTCCAAAAAACCAATAGATCTTTTTTCAACATTGGACCCACTTGATGTCCCTCCTTAATCGCGCAACGTTTTTCCAGTCAAGTGTAGAAATACATCTTCCAAACTCGGGACCTCAACTTCAAAATGAACGATTTGAAGATCCTCACTTTCGGCAATCTGAACGATCTGACTGAGCAAATTACTTCCTTTTTTACTGATCACCCGAATGCCTTCTTTTGTCTCATCCACACGCAGCACGTGATCGATGGCACTGACTTTTTCAATGAGTGAATCCGTCGTTTGGCTCAATTGGATTTGAATCGTGTCTTCGCTCGATAAAATGCTGAGCAGTTCGTTAATCGTTCCGGAAGCAACTAGCTTCCCATGATCGACGATGTACACCCTATCGCACAGCTGTTCAACTTCTTCCATGTAATGGCTCGTGTATAATACTGTCGTGCCTTGTTCTTCATTTAGTCGCTTCACGGTCTCCAAAATATGATTTCTGGATTGTGGGTCGATCCCAACCGTCGGCTCATCCAAAATTAATATCTCGGGTTCGTGAAGCAGTGCGGCAGCAATATTGACCCGCCGCTTCATTCCCCCTGAGAAGGTTTTGATCAAGCCTTTTTGACGCTCCTTTAACCCGACCATCTCGAGCGTATATTGAATTCTTTCTTCCAACCGTTTTTTATCGACGCTGTAAACTTCACCGAAAAATTTCAAGTTCTCATAAGCTGAGAGCTCTTCATATAGTGCAATCTCTTGTGGAACAACACCGAGCACCTTTCTAATCTCTGAAGGGTCTTTAATCGTACTTTTTCCATTCAAGAGCACGTCACCGGATGTCGGTTTCATTAATGAAGAAATCATTGAAATCGTCGTCGACTTCCCTGCCCCGTTTGGCCCTAACAAGCCAACCGATTCGCCTCGATTCAAGTACAAATCGATCTCATCAACCGCTTTTATATTCTTGAACGTTTTACTCAATTTCACTGTCTCAAGCATGTCGCTCACTTCCTTACCGTCATTTTGATGATCTGACTTTACTCTATAAAAAAAGAGACAGTGCCGCTACTGTCTCTAGTCATTACTTCGTAAATTCTTCGTGACTTAAGTCATTTTATTTTAAACGAGGTTATGTCGAATCGCATAAATCGCCAACTGTGTCCGGTCACGGAGCTCTAATTTATCAAGAATTTGACTGATATTATTTTTTACTGTTCCGACCGAAATCGCTAACCGCTCTGCAGTTTCTTTATTGTTCAGTCCTTCTCCGATGCATTGCAAAATGGCTCGCTCGCGAGGTGTCAAATTCGGATCTGGCTGATGACTGGTTTCGTTGTTCAGTAGCCGAGGCATGACTTTGGCTGCGACCTGGTCTTCGATTGTCAATCCGCCCGAAAGTGCGCTTCGGATTGAGCGAAGCAAACTATCCGTATCACCTGATTTTAAAATATATCCGTTGACCCCAATCTTTAACGCTTCCAATACGTATTCATCGTGATCGAATGTCGTCAAAATCAAGATTTTCATATCCGGCCATCGTGATTGTATGGTTTTGGCCGCTTCAATCCCGTCCATTTCAGGCATACGAATATCTAAAATGGCGATATCGAAAAAGGACTGTTCACACAGGGCAATTGCTTCTTTCCCATCGTTTGCTTCGCCTGCGATTTTCATCTCTTCATCCGACTCAATCATCATTTTCAGTCCTTGTCGCACCATCACTTGATCTTCCGCCAGAAGAATCCGAATCATCTACCTCACCTCCGTAACCAATTTTGATATATCCTGAAATCACAAATTCTTTAGTTGTTTTGTAGACATCCAATTCTCCACCGTATTTTTCAAGCCTCTCCCGCATAGATGAAAGACCAAACCCTTCTTGAAAGCGAGCATTCTCGTCTGTGGTCGGATTGCTGATCTGAAAGCGAAAGACACTTCCACCCGGTGCTTCGAAATGAACGGAAGCTTCCCTCGCTTGGCTATGTTTCATCGTGTTCGTCAAGGCTTCCTGGACCACACGGTAAATGACAAATGATTGCTCACCGGTGAGTGGTGCTGTGAACGCTCCATGTTTAACAGAAAAGTGGATATTGAGAAAGCTTTCCCGTTCTAATTTACGGATTAATCGCATGATTCCTGGCAGTCCGCCCGTATCGGTTGTTTTCAGTGACCTGACCGCGCTCCTTGTCTCATCCAAACTTTCCTGGGCCAGTTTTTTCAACGTATTCATTTCCTGTTGGTTTTGTTGCGGTGCCTTTAATCGAAACATTTCCAGCTGCATCAATAGGGCCGTTAACTTGTGACCGACGGAATCATGAATCTCATGCGCAATCAGAACCCGCTCCTCCTGTCTGGCGACTTCCTCTTCTGATGTATTACGCCGCTTCAATTCTCTGTATTCCGAGACCATTGCTTGATATCGTGAATCGATCCCGCGGTAACGGTCATTGATGGTTTTGAAAACCGATAGCCCTGCAACCAATAGTATGTAACACAGAATCATGAACGACTGCGACAATAAATCAATATTAGAGAGGAATAGTTGCACCAAAAGGATTACCAACCCGACAATGGATAATCCCAACGCCTGAACAAAACGTAGACGAAAGAACCCTTCCGCGAGCAACAGTGACAATACCAACAACAGATAACTATTGAAGGTTTGCTGAACCGGATGAAGGATCAACCCGGCAAGGATGATTTGAGCCGTCAGAATCATTCCTAGCATTCGATGATTTTTTGAAAAAATCGGCAGGATGAAAAATAATGCGAAAAACCCTGCCAGACCGAAGAATTTCATTGTCAGTTCGCCGAGTGGGTGATCGATGGCTACCACAGCAAAAGACCATACGGCAATAGTGATGATTACCCAAATCCAATAGATTTTCATATAAAGATCCTCTCGAAAAATATCTCTCGTTCTATTATGTATCGAATTTAAGTAAATAGGCAACTTGAATTTGGGGTTGTATGGGTAGTTTTGTTGACTTCAGTTGTGGTGGTCAAGTAAGTGAGCGTTTCATGAGTATTTATTTTAGTGGGTGATTGACTCCGTAGATACACCCACATCTAATGAACACAAAAAAAGAGCTAGTCGATTAACTAGCCCTCTCTCTTCAATACCATATTATTTCCCAAACACATCAACATTCATCGTCGTTTCCGCTGGTTTGGTCTCAACCATGATCTCTCCATTTCGGATCGAATAAATGACAGGTGCTTGTGTGCGGATCGCTTCGTATTCTGAATCGGAGTCGATCACAATTAAATTCGCTCGCTTTCCTTCTTCGATTCCGTATTCTTCCTCGATGTTTAACGTTTTCGCTCCGTTTGTCGTTACCAAGTGCAAGGCAGAGACGATGTGATCAAAGTCCGTCATATGACAGGCGTGTAAGCCGATTTCAGTCACATGCATCAGGTTTCCATCACCGAGCGGATACCAAGGGTCCATGATGGAATCCAGGCCGAAACAAACATTAATATCTTCGGCTAGCATTTCCTTAACCCGAGTTAACCCGCGGCGGACTGGATGATCATCAAAACGCCCTTGCAGGTGTAAATTCGCTTTCGGTAAAGCGACAAAATGGACGCCTGCTTTTTTCAAGGTTTGAAACAGTTTATACGTGTAAGCATTGCTGTAGGAAGCCATTGCTGTCGTGTGGCTTGCCGTGACACGGTGTCCCATTCCACGCTTCAACGCCTCGCCTGCCAACACTTCAAGATATCTTGACTGGTCGTCATCGATTTCATCACAATGAATATCGACCAATTTGTCATATTCCTGTGCAAGGTCTAATGCTCGGACGACCGAACGCACGCCATCTTCCCGGGTGAGTTCATAATGTGGAATTCCTCCGACAACGTCTGCACCCATTTCAAGAGCTTGGATAAGCAAATCTTCAGCCTCTGGTTTGGTGTATAGGCCTTCTTGTGGCATGGCAACGATTTGAAGATCCACCCAAGGCTTGATTTCTTCTTTGACTTCCATTAATGCTTTCAGGCCTCTCAACTCTGGATCTCCGACATCCACGTGCGTCCGCACATGTTGGATCCCATGCTTGACCTGCATTTTTATCGCGTCAATCGCGCGTTTTTTGATATCATCTTTTGATTCATTAATGACCTTTTTACGGTCAGCCCAAATGGCGATTCCTTCAAAAACCGAACCGGTCTGATTCCAGCGCGGCGTGCCCGCTGTCAGTGCGTAGTCGAGATGAATATGCGGCTCCACGTATGGAGGCAACACAATTTTTCCATTTAAATCAATCACTTGTTCATCCGATGACTCCAAGGAATCGGTTGCTTTTGAAATTCGCTTAAACGTGCCATTTTGAATCTCAATCTGGCGCAGACCTTCTTGCCCATATAACTTGGCATTTTTGATAATCATACAGACAACTCCTATCTTGTTAGCTAATCTTGATCTATATCAATTCTAGCATAATCCCTACCAAAACTGACGCCAGACACACTTGTAAAGCAGGTGGACCAAACGGATTTTTTCAGTTTAACCGATTGCATGGATGGATTGTCCAATAGAATCGGAGTTTGTCCAATAGGGGAATGAATTTTCCAATAGGAGTGTGTTTTGTCCATAAGAATCGCGATTTTGTCCAATAGAA
>CALGNY010000147.1 GCA_937958375.1 uncultured Bacillaceae bacterium | reverse complement strand
GTTTTCGGAATGCTGGAAACTTCCAATACTTCCGGATGATCATTCACTAAATGGTAGGCTAGTTTCGCCGTCGAACGGGCAGACATCAGGCTGACATCCGTAGCTTCTGTGCCTTCTGGGTGATTGCCATTTAAATCTTCATTATCCAAACCGGTTGAGTTGACGAATTCAGCATCAGGCAAGCCCATTTCCTCAGCTTTTTCGTTCATCATTTTCACGAATTCACCTTCAGAACCAGCAATCAGCTCCGCCAAAGCGACAGTTGTTGCGTTATCCGAGTTGATCGCCATCGCATCATACAATTGCTTGACGGTGTATTCATGATCCAATCGTAAGCCGACACCAGAAAAACTATCATCCGCTGAGATAGAATAAGCATATTCACTGATTTCAGTCCGTGTATCCCAACTGATTTCACCTTGCGCAATGGCTTCTAGAACAAGATACTCCGTCATCATTTTGACCATACTAGCTGGTGGCAATGCGACATCTGCATTTTTGGCATACAAAATATCCCCTGTACCAGCATCAACCAAAATAGCCGATTCAGCATTCAAATCCCCTAATTGAGCATGGGTTTTCATTGGACTGACCATGAACGAAGTCAGTAATAAGACAGTTGCCATCAAGATGGCTGTTAACGATTTATATGTTTTGATCATTTATGTTTTCCTCCAAAGAAGTTTCTTATAACGTTTGATAAATTACTCTCTTATTATACATGATTTTTCATGAATAAACATTGGTATTTTATCATTATTTTTGAGCAAATTTTGTATAAATCATTCAATTGTTTTCAGGCATCTGTGGAAAAAATATGATTCCCTAGTAAGATAGTAGGATTAAACGCTGGGTAAAAAGTATTCATTATCTTTTATAAAGAATTGAAACAGAATTCAGATTGCGATCCGTTGAACGAAAAATTATCAAAGAGGATAGCGACCGACTTTTTTGGATTATCATCTGATAGAGACCTTCTATTAAAGGGGAGAGAGTGATTTTTTGAGCTACCCTCTAATATGGATCATCTAATAGAGGGGGGAGATTTAATTTCTAAGTTACCCTCTAATAGAAGCCGCCTACTAAAGGATAAAAACTGTTTTTTAAAACTACCCTTCAATAGAGGCCTACTAATAGAGGGAAGAGACTGATTTTCCCAAATTATCCCTCAATAGAGACCCCTTAGGCGAAAAAAACAATGAAGAGAGCCTTAGCTTTCTTCATTGTCCAATACTTCTTCTATATATAAATCTCGGTGTTCATTCAAATCAATGATTTTGTCTTCCTCTTCTTGTTTCACGAAAGGACGGGCAGGGTTCGCATCATTGATGAACACGATTGTGCCTTGATCGCGGTTAGAAAGACGGACCTTCATACCGATTTCAAGCGATAAATAATCCTGAATCAGTGCATCGATCGCTTTCATATCCAAAATCCCAGCAAGTCGTTGCAATAACTCTTCAACCACTTTATAGGGTGATTGTTTTCTCCGGTAAAGCCGTTCGCTCGTCATCGCATGGAATGTATCACTGACAGCGATGATATTGGCGAATGGATGTATTTTTTCTTGCTTTAAACCGAGTGGATAGCCGGAGCCATCCAGGCGTTCATGGTGCTGCAAGACAGCTAGTTTGATATCTTTACTTAAATGTGGAACGTGTTCAATCAACCGATACGAGGTAACCGGATGCTTCTTCACCTGTTCGAATTCCTCATCGGTCAGTTTCGCTTCTTTCAGATAAAATGAAACTCCGTCTCGAAACATCCCCATATCACTTAAATAAGCAGCCAACCCAACCTTCAGCTGATCGCCTTCACCATAGCCCATTTTCATCGCTAAGCTGGAAGCGATGACAGCCATCGCAACCATGTGATGATAAATATATTGATGTTTATCCGTGTAATGGTGTAGTTTCAACAAAATACGCTTCCGATCATCCGGATGGGTAAGCAAGGGATGAAGCAGTTTACGGACCGGCTCTAGTTCCAATTGATTCGTTTCGATCAAACGATCCGTGATGACTTTCGTCTGTTTGACTGCATCCGCATAATAATCATAGAACGTCCATGCCGAACGATCCTCATCTTCCGCTTGGGTACGGTCTTCTATTTCAGAAGTTTCTTTTTCCTGTGCTTTAAATAGCTCACCATTCACTAACCGTGGAGCAATCGTAACGGTTTGAATTCGAAACCGTTGTAACACACGGAGATGAATCGGTTCGACAACCGTATCGGCAGGGATTAAAGGATGGATGGCATTTCCCATCACATCCTTTGTCAATAGACAGCCAGGCACCAACTGTTCAGGGTGAATTTTCAAATGGATTCACCTCGCCTTATTCGTTATCCGGTTCGTTGTTCGGATCCTCATCAACCTGATCCTCAATTTCTTCAGTCAGCTGTTCTTCTTTTTCTTCAACCGCTTCGTCAATTTCTTCTTCCAGCTCTTCTTCAATATCTTCTTTTTCCACCAAAGCAACGGTAGCAACGGTATCCTCTTCACCTAAACGGATGAGCTTGACACCCTGTGTATTCCGTCCTGTTTGAGAGATAGTTTCAGAGCCCATACGGATCAATACACCTGATTCTGTGATGATCATAATGTCTTCGTCACCGTATACCGGTTTAACTGCAGAAACAAAGCCATTTCGGTCATTCAATTTACATGTAAGGATCCCTTTACCGCCACGATTCTGGATGCGATATTCCTCTTCAGGCGTCCGTTTACCGAATCCTTTTGAAGTTACCGTCAGAATTTCGCTGTCTTCAGGTAGGATTTCCATTGAAACGACTTCATCACCATTCCTCAACGTGATTCCTTTCACACCCGTTGCCGTACGTCCCATTGTCCGGACATCCGTTTCATGGAAGCGGATTGCCAGACCATTTTTCGTACCGATCAAAATTTCTTGGTTTCCATCCGTCAGTCGAACAGAAATCAGCTCATCTTCCTCGCGCAAATTAATGGCCCGCAGACCGCCACGACGGATATTTTTGAACTGATTGAGTGATGTCCGCTTGGAGATTCCGTTTTTCGTCGTGAAGAATAGGTGGGCTGTTTCATCGTACTCCTCGACAGGAATGACCGCATTCACCCATTCATCTTGTTCGATTTCAAGGACGTTGACTAAAGGCAGCCCCTTGGCCGTACGGCTGAACTCCGGAATCTCATACCCCTTCGCACGATAAACCTTTCCTTTGTTCGTAAAGAATAAAAGGGTATTGTGCGTTGAAGTAGAGAGGAGGTGTTCAACAAAGTCATCCTCATTCGTACCCATTCCTTGAATGCCTCGGCCACCACGATTTTGCGAACGGTACGTTGTGAGCGGCAAACGTTTGATATAGCCACGGTGGGTTAACGTAATGACCACCGTCTCTTCAGGGATCAAGTCCTCATCTTCAATGAAGTCTGTTCCGCCGACAATGATTTCTGTGCGACGTTCATCATTGAAACGTTCTTTGATCTCCAACAATTCTTCACGGATGATTTCCAATACTTTATCATCATCGGCCAAAATTGCTTTCAGTTCGTTGACTAGATCCATGACTTCTTTATATTCATTTTCGATTTTTTCACGTTCTAAGCCTGTCAGACGCTGTAGACGCATATCCAAGATCGCTTGGGCCTGCTTTTCGGAAAGGCCAAAGCGCTCCATCAAACCATCTCTTGCAATATCCGCTGTCTGTGATTTACGAATCAGTTCAATGACAGCGTCCAAATGATCCAATGCAATGCGTAAACCTTCTAAAATATGCGCGCGTGCTTCGGCTTTTTCAAGCTCGTATTTCGTCCGACGTACAATGATTTCACGCTGGTGCTCCAAATAGTATTCAAGCGTTTGCTTTAGATTCAATACTTTTGGTTCACCATTGACGAGTGATAACATATTTACGCCGAATGTAGTTTGCATCGCTGTTTGCTTGTATAAATTATTTAAAACGACATTGGCATTCGCATCGCGACGGAGTTCGATCACGATTCGTAAACCATCTCTGTCTGACTCATCCCGTAGGTCGGTGATGCCTTCTAATTTCTTATCCCGTACAAGGTCGGCAATTTTTTCAATTAAGCGAGCTTTGTTCACCTGGAACGGAATTTCAGAAACAATGATTCGTGGTTTTCCATTGACTTCATCAATATCGGCTTTCGAGCGAATCGTAATCGAGCCTTTACCAGTTTGGAAAGCTTGGCGAATCCCGCTTCTGCCTAGAATGGCTCCACCCGTCGGAAAATCGGGACCATAAATATAGTCTTCCATTAATTCCTCAATCGTTATATCCGGGTTTTCACTGATGGCCAGAACCGCATCGATGACTTCACCGAGCTGATGGGGAGGAATATTTGTCGCCATTCCGACCGCAATACCAGCCGCACCGTTCACGAGTAAATTCGGGAAACGGGCAGGGAGGACGGCTGGCTCACGCTCAGCACCATCATAGTTGTCCTGGTAATCAATTGTATTTTTATTGATGTCCCTTAATAATTCCATAGAAATCTTGGACATTTTCGCCTCGGTATAACGCATCGCAGCTGCAGCGTCGCCGTCGATGGATCCAAAGTTACCGTGACCGGCAACCAAAGGATAACGGAAGTTGAAATCCTGTGCCATCCGTACCATTGCATCATACACAGCTGAATCACCGTGTGGGTGGTATTTCCCGATGACTTCACCGACAATACGGGCAGATTTTTTATAGGCTTTATCCGCATGCATACCCAAATCATGCATGGCGTATAAAATTCTTCTATGTACGGGTTTCAGACCATCCCGGACATCAGGCAGCGCACGAGAAACGATGACACTCATTGCATAATCCAAGAATGAGGTTCTCATCTCTTCGCTTAAATTAATTTCTTGAACTCTCGGACGTTGTTGATCCAACGATTATTCCTCCTCGATTAAGTCAAAAAGGTATATTTCCAAAAGAAATTGGATCAAAAAAGTTCATTCCAGAAGGGTTGAACGCTAATGCCAAACTCTTCTTTTGAAAATAGACCTCCAAAACTCTTAAATATCCAGATTCTGAACGTACTGTGCATTCCGTTCAATGAATTCTCTTCTCGGTTCAACTTGATCTCCCATCAACATATCGAATACTTCATCCGCATCCATCGCTTCTTCAAGCGTCACTTGCAGTAAAGTACGTGTTTCAGGGTCCATCGTCGTCTCCCACAGCTGACCTGGATTCATTTCACCCAAACCTTTATACCGTTGCAAACTAGGTTTCGGTGTTTTCGGTAGTTCTGCAACAATTTCTTCCATTTCTTCGTCACTATACGTATAATAAACTTTCTTACCTTGTTGCACTTTATAAAGAGGTGGCTGTGCGATATACACGTAACCGTGCTCGATTAACGGACGCATATAGCGGAAGAAGAAGGTGAGAAGGAGCGTACGAATGTGCGCACCATCTACATCTGCATCCGTCATGATGACAACTTTATGATAACGGGCCTGAGTAATGTCGAACTCTTCACCGATCCCTGTACCTAACGCGGTAATCATGGCACGGATTTCGTTATTGGAAAGGATACGGTCCAAACGAGCTTTCTCGACGTTCAGAATTTTTCCTCGCAGTGGCAAAATCGCTTGGAAATGACGGTCACGACCTTGCTTTGCCGAACCACCCGCTGAATCACCCTCAACGATATATAATTCACCGATACTTGCATCCTTCGATGAACAGTCCGCGAGCTTCCCCGGTAAACTGGATACTTCCAAAGCGCTTTTCCGGCGTGTGACTTCACGTGCTTTTTTAGCAGCAATCCGCGCACGAGATGCCATCAAGCCTTTCTCAACGATTTGTCTCGCCACTTTCGGATTTTCAATCAAAAATTGAGAGAATTTATCAGAAAAAATGGAGTTCGTGATTTGACTGACTTCACTATTTCCCAGTTTCGTTTTCGTCTGTCCTTCAAATTGAGGATCTGGGTGTTTAACGGAAACAATCGCGGTCAAACCTTCCCGAACATCTTCACCGATTAAATTCGGATCATTTTCTTTATATAAATTATTTTTGCGGGCATAATCATTGATGACACGAGTCAATGCCGTTTTGAAACCCGATTCATGGGTTCCGCCTTCCATCGTATGGATATTGTTGGCGAAGGAGTAGATATTGCTGTTGAACCCGTTGTTGTATTGAATGGCAAATTCAATTTGAATATTATCCAGTTCATTTTCTCCATAAATCGGATCATGTAACGTTTCCCGCGTCCGGTTCAAATACTCCACATACTCGCTGATGCCGCCTTCATAATAAAACGATTCTTTATCTTGCTCATTCCGTTTGTCTTCAATGGAAATCCGAAGTTTTTTATTTAAATAAGCAAGCTCTCGTGTGCGGTTCACTAACGAGTCATAAGAAAAATCAAGTGTCTCAAAAATCTCAGAATCCGGTTTGAATTGAATTTTTGTTCCGGTAATATCCGTCTCACCGATCACCTTCAATTCATCCTGCGGAACACCTCTGACATACTTCTGATAATAAACGTTTCCGTCACGGTGAACATAGACTTCCAGGGATTCTGAAAGTGCGTTCACAACCGAAGCACCGACCCCGTGCAGACCTCCAGATACCTTATACGTATCACTGTCAAACTTACCGCCAGCATGAAGTACGGTCAATATGACTTCTACGGCCGGTTTGCCGACTTTTTCTTGGATATCTACTGGAATTCCACGTCCGTTGTCGATAACAGAGACGCTATTATCTTTTTCAATGACAATTTCGATATGATCACAATATCCTGCCAATGCTTCATCGATACTGTTATCGACGATCTCCCAGACAAGATGATGCAGCCCTCTTTCACTTGTTGACCCAATATACATTCCTGGTCGTTTCCGGACGGCTTCTAAACCTTCCAGCACTTGTATTTGACTTGCACCATACTCACTATGTTCGTTCAATTTGTCTTCCATCGACATGATCTCACCTTCATTTTCTATATATTGCTAGTACATCAATCATCTATTCTGAATCCATGGCATCATCGAGATTATCGAGTGTATTTTCTAACTGAGCTCTTTTGCTGAGTGTCGACACCGATAATGAACTGAAATAAATATGATCGATCGTGATGACGATGGATTTGGCTTCGTCATACGCAGATTCGGTTACATTATTTTGTTTCCGTTGGTTAAAAATCATTTCTTCGATTATCGTTGAGGAACTGAATAAACTATAATCAATCATTGCAACTACTTCCTCAGTCCGGATAATGTTGTCGTCACCAATATGGACAAACATCGTTAATCCCTCTCAATCTGTCGATCTATTTTCAGTTCGCTTTGTCATGGCCGATTATTTTTCCTTCATGAACCGTAAAAATTTCCGCTTCACGAATGGTCTCATGGGCGATGCCATCAATCGTCGTTGTCGTCACGAACGTCTGCACTTTCCCTTGGATGGCATTGAGTAAATGGGACTGCCGATAGTCGTCCAATTCACTTAACACATCATCCAATAAAAGAACCGGGTAATCCCCGACCTCACGATAAATCAATTCAATTTCTGCAAGCTTCAAAGAAAGGGCGGTCGTCCGCTGTTGACCTTGGGATCCGAAGTGCTGAACATTTCGATCATTGACATAAAAAATCAAATCATCCCGATGTGGTCCGATCAATGTGGTTCCCCGCTCAATTTCATTCTGTTTTCGGCGGTTGAATTCATGAAGATATGTATCTTTAATTTTCTCCATATCCATAGATTCTGATACATCCACCTTGGACGAATACTCTACCTGTAAATTCTCTTGATCCCTACTGATTTGGCGGTGGATCGGCTGGGCCCATTCCCGCAGTTTTTCCAAAAATCGAAACCGGCGATATAACACGGCAGCACCGTGCTCAACCAATTGCTCTGTATAAACTTCTAACATCGTCGGATCGCCCGTTTTTCTCCGTTGTAAATCTTTCAATAAAGCATTTCGTTGTCTTAGTATTTTTTGATATTGATTCAAATGATAGATATATACCGGTTCAATTTGGCCGATTTCCATGTCGATAAACCGGCGTCTCTCCTGAGGACTGCCTTTGACTAAGTTCAGATCTTCGGGAGCGAACATCACAACATTCAACGAACCAATATAATCACTTAATCTCCGTTGTTCGATATGATTGAATTTCGCTTTCTTTCCTTTTGCAGAAAAGATGACTTCAAGAGGAATCGAACGGTTTTTTTTGAAAACCCTACCCTTTATTTTACCATACTCAGCGTCCCATTGGATTAATTCTTTATCACGTGGCGTCCGATGAGATTTTGTGAATGCCATTACGTAAATCGCTTCCATCAGATTCGTCTTACCCTGGGCGTTTTCACCTAAAATCACATTCACTTTATGATCGAATTCAATCGTCAACTCATCATAATTCCGATAGTTGACTAAGGATAATTCTTCAATGTACATGCGTGAAGCTCCTCAATTATTCAGTGGTTTTGACGACTTTAAAGGATCCGACACCTTGAATTTCAACCAGATCACCTGGTTTTAATTTTCTGCCTCGGCGTTGATCTTGTTCATCATTGATATATACTGCAAATTCTTTCAAAAATAATTTCACCATACCACCCGATTCAATGACATTGGCAAGTTTCAAAAACTGACCCAATGTTATTTGGTCGGTCGTGATTTCAATCGGTTCAGCCATTGTTTTCACCTACTTTTACTGGAGCATACCTATCCTTCTATTTTACTAAAAAATTGCCTTAAAGGGAAACTTATCGTATTATGATTGGTTTATGTGTGCACTTTATTCATCAGGATGCGATCAACCCACTATAAATTAAGATTCACCCACATATTTTTCTATTTAACCCGCAAACTTTTTTTAATGAACACACAACAATTGAAAATGAACCCACAACTCATAAAATTGATTCACATAGACAGTACATCAACCTATAGGAAGTAGACACTTTTCATCCGATAAAAAACCAGCCCAAGAAGAATGAACTTCCAGGCTGGCAGAAGGATATGAATTTTTTTGGATTAATACGTACGTACCGGCGTGATCAGCTGCAGGATGATTTCTTCTTCTTGCGTTGGTTTCAAAATGAACGGACGCATTGCTCCTGTAAATGAAATCGTAATATCTTCTGAATCAATCGCTCGTAAGGCGTCGATCATATATTTCGCATTAAACGAAATCTTCAAGTCTTCACCTTCAATGCCAGATGTTTGGACTTGCTCTTCAGCTGTTCCGATTTCAGGTGAATGACTCGTGATTTCGATGACGTTGTTATCCAGGGTTGATAATTTTACGATATTGTTTCGGTTATCAGATGCCAAAAGGCTCGCCCGATCGATCGCTTGCATCAATTCACGGGATTTCACAGCAATCGTTGTTTTGCTTTGATCAGGAATCAAGCGGGACGTTTCTGGATAATTACCTTCCAGTAAACGAGACAGAAAGCTTACGTTAGCGGTTTTCAATAAGATTTGGTTATCAGAAACACTGACATACACTTTCTCTTGATTGTCTTCTAGTATTTTATTCAATTCAGAGAGACTTTTACCCGGAACGACGATATTTCGGAACGTCAGTCCACTTGGTGCATCTGCCAATTCTATTTTTCTTGAAGCAAGACGGTGGCTGTCTGTCGCGACCAATTCAAATTGGCCATTTTCCAAAACAAAATGTACTCCAGTCAAAATCGGACGCGTCTCTTGTGTAGAAACAGCGAAATTCGTTTGCCGGATCAAATTTTTAAGCACATCTGCTTGTATCTCAAAACTATCATCACTGGATAATAACGAAGGTTGTGGATATTCCTCTGCACTTTGACCGTTCAATTTGAACTCGGCTGCTTCTGAACGAATGGTGACATTCAACTCATCGTCTGATTCAATTTCTACCTGCGAGCCTGGTAGTTTGCGTACGATCTCTGAAAAAAACTTGGCATTCAAAATGATCGTTCCTGGTTGAACTTCATGAATGTAGATCATGCCATCTTCTTCTTGAGGGATGGTTGACTCAATTGTGATATCCGAATCACTTCCTGTTAATTTGACTCGATCATTCTGAGCTTCTAATTTGATTCCAGATAAAATGGCAATGGTCGGTCTGGAAGAAATAGCTTTCATTACATGTTGGATACTGTTCATGAGTTGGGTACGTTCGATCGTTAATTTCATGGGAACCTCCTGAATTTTTTTGTGTCATATATTTATTTATTTTGTATATAAAAAACAGTAATCATAGTAATAGGGCCTGTGAATTTGTGGATAAGTGATGTTTGTCGGTGATGTGTTGAGTTATCCACATGTGAACAAGCTGTTTAGAAGTTTGCAGCGTTATTCACATTGTTAACAGGTTGAATTACGCTTCCGTTTTGATGAGCTCTGTTAATTCATCGATTTCTTTTTGCAATTGAATGTCATCTGCTAACATTTTTGAAATCTTTTCATGGGCATGAATCACTGTCGTATGATCCCGTCCACCAAACTCTTCTCCAATTTTAGGTAATGAGAAATCGGTCATCTCCCGAGATAAGTACATGGCAATCTGCCTAGGAAATGCGACTGATTTCGTCCGTTTTTTGGCTGCGAAGTCTTCTAATGGCACGTTAAAGCGACTGCCGACGGTTTCCTGGATCCTTTGAATCGTAATTTGCTTCGGTCGGGAGCTCGGAATAATATCTTTTAATGCACTGGCTGCTAACGATGCATCAATATCCTCGTTGACCAAAGAAGAGTATGCGACGACTCGGATCAAAGCACCCTCCAGTTCTCTGATGTTCGTATCGATTTGATTGGCTATGTACAACATCACCTCATTCGGGATATCTAAGCCGTCAGCTTTCGCTTTCTTTCTTAGAATCGCAATCCGTGTCTCCAGATCAGGCGGTGTAATATCCGTTATCAATCCCCATTCAAAGCGAGAACGTAGGCGATCTTCTAAGGTTGGGATTTCTTTTGGTGGCCGATCACTCGAGATGATGATCTGCTTGTTTTCCTCGTGTAACGCATTGAACGTATGGAAGAATTCTTCTTGTGTCTGTTCTTTTCCTGCCAGAAATTGAATATCATCAATTAATAGAATGTCGACAGTTCGGTATTTATTGCGAAAATCAATCGTTTTATTGTCCCGGATCGAGTTGATGAACTCATTCGTGAATTTTTCACTCGATAAATAGACAACCTTCGCATTTGGATTATGCTCGGTGACATAGTGGCCGATGGCATGCATCAAGTGTGTTTTACCGAGTCCAACACCCCCATAGATGAATAATGGGTTATAGGCTTTGGCAGGTGCCTCAGCAACGGCTAATGAAGCGGCATGGGCAAATCGGTTACCCGAGCCAATGACAAATGTCTCAAATGTGTATTTTGAATTTAGCATTGTTCTCTCATTCGTTTCTTTTACATGATTTTTTGGAAATTTTTTAACCGGTTTTGATCCTGGATCTTCTGATTGATTTTTATCTGGGATAATGAATGTGGGCTCGAGTTGGGCTCCTGTCACATTTTTAAATGCCTCTGTGATAAGGCCTGAATAACTATTTTCAAGCCAGTCACGCGCGAATTCATTCGGAGCCGCGATGATGAGTTGGTCGCCATCAACAGACTTTGCTTCAGTCTCTTTCAGCCATGTATCAAAGCTTGGTTTGCTAACTTTATGTTCAATTTGATTCAGTGTTTCTTTCCATAGTTCCTTTAGATTTTCCAAAACTAGCATCCTTTCCTGAAAAGGTCATACAAACAAAAATGCTCTTGTGGACGGCTAACTCTATGATCTGATAGAAGAGTTGTCATTTATCGACAAAATCCACAGCACTGTAGATAAGTATTCTAACATGCTGTGGTTAACTATACACATACTATTCACAAACTGTGGAAAACTTATATTCATTTTATCGGTTATTCACAATTTAAGTAACCTAATCGTAGCAAAAAAACATCAATTTTTCAATGCTATTTCTACTTATCCACAAAGAAAACAAGGTAGTTGATTATTTTTGTCCACAATTGTTGATTTTGTGGGTAAATTGTCGAATTAGGTTGTGGAGAAAAATTTCAAATGAAAAGTTATTCTATTCACATGTGCATAACTGTATGACTTGCTTGGTAAAGTGGAAGAATAGGTTAGGAAGGAGGTTGGTGATGTTCTTAGAGTAAAAAAAGAATGGTGGGTGATTCGAACGCAGGATGAATTTCGTTGAGGTAATGTTCGCTTTAATATGTACGTACTAAACCTGCCTATCTATTTAGATTAAGTACAGATCGATTTATGTGCATAAACAAATTGGCCGCTCTGACTATGATCTGACTATGATGAGATAAATTCATTTTATGTGGACAACCCTAGATGAGCTATGAAATAAAATTGATTGATGTGCACAAACACGAGATCCACAAATATTAGGTTGAAATAATCTTCTTTATTTCACTTAAAAATTATCCCCAGGCCACCAATAGATAAAATATCGACCCATCATATCATTCAATTGGACAAAAATATTCACCAGATACGGTTTTACTATTGACATATAGGGAAAGAATTTTATATACTAATTTGGACTGTTTTGAAATGTTAGGGGTATTGTTTTACTTTTTTAGGAGGTGTAGATCATGAAAAGAACATATCAACCAAAGAAAAGAAAGCATAGCAAAGTACACGGATTCCGTGCGCGGATGAAAACGAAAAATGGCCGTAAGGTATTGGCCCGTCGCCGTAAAAAAGGAAGAAAGGTTCTATCTGCTTAGACCACTGAACGATATATCAGTGGTTTTTTTTGCAGTTTTGCCTGTATATAGAATGTTTATTTCTACGAACTCGTCAAATCGCGAGTTTTCTTTGCTCAATTCTGGTATATTACGTAGTAAGATTGGATGATCCTTTGTGAAGAAACAATATCGAGTTAAGAAGAATGACGAGTTCCAGTATATTTTTAAACATGGAGATTCATTCGCCAATCGGCAGCTCGTCATTTATTATTTAGAGAAAAAGGATCAAAGGCATTTTCGTGTAGGGATTTCAGTCGGAAAAAAATTAGGGAACGCTGTGATGAGGAATCAAATCAAGCGGTATATCCGGGAGGCGTTCCGTCATTTTGAACCGAACATCAAACCCAATTATGATGTGATTGTCATTGCCCGAAAGCCTACAACGACGATGTCTGGTGAAGAAATCAGAAATAGCTTGAAGCATCTTTTGATTCGGACAAAGTTGCTTGTTCAATAAATATTCCGTTTTCTATGGTAAACCCCTTCTATATAATGATAAAATAAAATAGAATTTTGCATAACTAGGTTAGGAGGAAAACAGGTGCGTAAACGATTATTGGTAGTTGCCGCATTGATTGCAATCGCTTTATTCTTAAGTGGTTGTACACAAATCGATGAGCCAATTACATCAGAAAGTGAAGGGTTTTGGAACTCTTTCTTTGTTTACCCATTATCTTTCTTGATCACTTACATAGCTGAAGATCTTTTCACACATGCATATGGTTTGGCAATTATTATTGTAACGCTTTTACTCCGTACATTAATTTTGCCATTAAATATTAAACAGTTGAAATCTTCTCAAGCGATGCAAATGATCCAACCAGAGCTACAAGCTTTGAGAGAAAAATATTCATCGAAAGACCAGCAGACACAACAAAAATTACAGCAAGAAACGATGGCATTATTTCAAAAATATGGTGTCAATCCGCTTGCAGGGTGTTTGCCGATCTTGGTTCAGATGCCAATCTTGATCGCATTTTATCATGCGATTGTCCGTACGGAAGCAGTCAGCCAATATCCATTCTTATGGTTCGAATTAGGTTCGCCGGATATTATCATGGCAGCGATCACGTTTGCAACAACGTTTATCCAGCAAAAAATTATGATGTCTGGTACTCCAGCCTCATCGAACCCTCAAATGCAAGTCATGCTTTATTTAATGCCTGTCATGATCGGTGCATTTGCATTATTCTTCCCATCAGCACTTGCGCTGTACTGGGTAGTCGGTAACTTATTTATGATTGCTCAAACATTGTTAGTTCGTCGTCCAATGATGAAACAATTTGAACAAAACAATAACAATGGAGGATCTAAAAAGTGAGAGAAATAACGGCTAGTGGTCAAACGATTGAAGAAGCAAAAGAGAATGCGCTGAACCAGCTCGGTTTAAGCGAAGATCAAGTCAAAATTGAAGTCATTGACGAAGGGAAACGTGGAATCCTCGGCGTTTTCGGTTCAAAGCGTGCTTATGTCAAAGTGACTGAAGTAAAAGATACAGTCGAAGATGGTAAGCAACTTTTAGTCGATATTTCCCGGGAAATGAATGTTCCTGTCGACGTCCAAGTGACTCAAAACGAAAATGAAGTGATCTATGACTTAGTCGGTGAAAAACTAGGGTTGTTGATTGGTAAACGAGGTCAAACAATCAATGCATTGCAATACCTCACCCATCTGGTCGTCAACAAAGATCGAGAAGAATATTTGACGGTCGTAGTTGATGCAGAGAATTACCGAGCCCGAAGAAGAGAGACACTTGAACAATTGGCGAATCGTTTAGCCAATAAAGCCATCAAGCTGAATAAAGAAGTTCGTCTCGAACCGATGCCATCTTTTGAACGGAAAATCATTCATACAATTTTACACGACCACAGCGAAGTTTCAACTTACTCCGATGGAAAAGATCCAAACCGTTATATTGTCATAAAACCAGAAAAAGAATAATTAGATGAACACGTAAAGAACCGATATGAAGCCATCGAGCTTTGTATCGGTTTTTAAATGGGTAAAATCAAGCAGTTTCCATCAATAGGGAGGCTGTATATCTTTTCTTTTGCATGAAAATATGTTATTGTTTTTAGTTGAGAAATTTACCAATGAAAGGAGTGATGGTTCATGGAGCAAGACACAATTACAGCCATTTCCACCCCGATTGGCGAAGGTGCAATTGCCATTGTTCGACTTAGTGGAGAAGAGGCAATCGCCATCGCCAATCGTGTTTTTCAGACAAAGGATTTGAATCAAGTTGATTCACATACCATTCATTATGGAAATATCATTGACCCAAAGACCGATGAAAAAGTTGAGGAAGTGATGGTCTCTGTAATGAGGGCTCCGAGAACCTTCACTCGTGAAGATATCATCGAAATCAACTGTCATGGTGGCTTAGTTTCTGTGAATCGGGTCCTTCAGCTGGTATTGCGAGAAGGTGCACGGTTGGCGGAACCTGGAGAGTTCACGAAACGGGCGTTTCTGAATGGCCGGATCGACCTTTCTCAAGCCGAAGCGGTCATGGACTTGATCCGATCAAAAACAGATAAGGCGATGACACAAGCGTTGAAACAAATGGATGGCAGGTTATCGAACCTCATCCGTACGCTTAGGCAGCAGTTGATCGAAACCGTCGCTCATGTTGAAGTGAATATCGATTATCCAGAATATGATGATGTAGAAGAAATGACACATCAGATGATGGTTGAACGGGCGACAGAGGTCAAACGTGAAATCGACAATTTGCTGCAAACGGCGAAGCAAGGGAAAATCCTGCGAGAAGGCATCGCAACAGCAATTATCGGAAAACCGAACGTCGGGAAGTCGTCCTTATTGAATATATTGGCTCAAGAAAGCAAAGCGATTGTGACAGATATCCCGGGGACGACCCGTGATGTGGTTGAGGAATATGTGAATGTTCGTGGCGTTCCTTTGCGTTTGATCGACACAGCAGGGATCCGAGAAACAGAAGATATCGTAGAAAAAATTGGGGTCGAACGCTCACGGAAGGCACTTCAAGAAGCCGATTTGATTTTGTTGGTGTTGAATGGAAATGAACCGTTCACGAAAGAAGATGCTGCACTATTCGAAGCGGCACGTGAACACGATGTCATTGTCGTGATCAACAAAACAGATCTTGAACAACAAATTGATCTGGATGAAGTCCGTCAAGTGGCTGGAACTTCACCGATTATTTCCACATCGTTGGTTGAAGAGCAGGGGATCGATCAATTGGAAGAAGCAATTGCTGATACCTTTTTCGAAGGTGAATTGGATACAGGAGATATGACTTATGTTTCCAATGTCAGACATATTCAGTTGCTTGAGCAGGCAGAACAAGCATTAGACGATGCCCTTCAAGCCATTGATGATGGGATGCCATTGGATTTGGTCCAAATAGACATTACTCGGACGTGGGAGCTGTTAGGTGAAATCATTGGGGATAATGTCCATGAATCGTTGATCGACCAACTGTTCTCACAATTCTGTTTAGGTAAGTAATATAAAAAGGAGGTTTTATGCATGTACGATGCAGGAAGATACGACGTGATCGTTATTGGTGCTGGACATGCTGGAGTCGAGGCAGGCATTGCGTCTGCGAAACGTGGAGCAAAAACGCTGATGCTGACCTTGAATCTTGACTTGATCGCGTTTATGCCATGTAACCCGTCTCTAGGTGGTCCAGCCAAAGGTGTCGTCGTTCGTGAAATTGATGCATTGGGTGGTGCAATGGGCAAAACAATCGATAAAACCCACATCCAAATGCGTTTGTTGAATACAAGTAAAGGACCTGCTGTTCGGGCATTGCGCGCTCAAGCAGACAAAGTTCTTTACCAGCAAGAAATGAAGCGCGTGATTGAAAATCAAGAGAACCTGACGTTACGTCAAGGAATGGTCGACCGTTTATTGATCGAAGACAATCAAGTGAAAGGGGTTGTCACAGAAACGAAGGCGCGTTACTATGCGGATCAAGTTGTCGTTACGACGGGTACATTTATGCGCGGAAAAGTATTGATTGGTGATATCGAATATGAGAGTGGACCGAATAACCAACGACCAACCATTAAATTATCCGAACAATTGGATGAACTTGGGTTGGAATTGGTCCGATTTAAAACAGGTACGCCACCACGTGTAAACAGTCACACGATTGATTATTCTAAAACGGAAATTCAACCGGGTGATGAAGAACCACGTGCATTCTCTTATGAAACAACTGAATTTGTGACCGAACAAATCCCATGTTGGTTGACGTATACCGGTGAAGTCACGCATGAGATCATCATGGAGAATTTATCAAAATCTGCGATGTACTCAGGAGCAGAACGTGGAACAGGGCCAAGATACTGT
This sequence comes from uncultured Bacillaceae bacterium, assembly GCA_937958375.1. Taxonomy (GTDB): domain Bacteria; phylum Bacillota; class Bacilli; order Bacillales; family Alkalibacillaceae; genus Allobacillus. Next base: position 10,085 of record CALGNY010000147.1, on the reverse strand, counting down.
CCATCTGTAGAAGATAAAATTGTTCGTTTTTCAGATAAACCACGCCATCAGATTTTCTTGGAACCTGAAGGTCGGAATACAGAGGAAGTCTATGTCCAAGGGCTATCCACTTCACTACCAGAAGACGTGCAACATCGATTGCTCGAAACCATTCCTGGTTTAGAAAAAGCGGAAATGATGCGTGCAGGCTATGCGATCGAGTATGATGCCATTGTACCGACGCAGCTCTGGCCGACCCTTGAAACGAAAAAAATCAATGGATTATTCACAGCGGGTCAGATTAATGGTACTTCCGGCTATGAGGAAGCGGCTGCACAAGGAATTATGGCAGGAATTAACGCTGCTGGGAAAGCCTTGAATAAAGATTCACTGATTCTTGATCGTTCACAGGCTTATATCGGCGTGTTGATCGATGATTTAGTGACAAAAGGAACCGATGAACCGTATCGTCTCCTTACTTCCCGTGCAGAATACCGTCTACTTCTTCGTCATGACAATGCTGATTTGCGCTTGACGGATATCGGATATGAATATGGATTGATTTCTGAAGAACGCTATGAACGATTTAATGAGAAAAAACAACAAATCCAAGATGAAATCAAACGTCTCGGGAAAATTATCATCAAACCAGATGAAAAGATCCAACAAACGATTGAAGAAAAAAACGGTGCACCATTAAAAGAAGCGGTTAGAGCGACGGATTTATTGCGTCGCCCAGAGATTAAGTACGAAGACCTAAAACCTTTTGTTCCACGTGAAACAGAATTGCCTGATGAGGTGGAAGAACAGGTAGAAATTCATGTGAAATATGAAGGATATATCAAAAAGTCACATCAGCAAGTTGAAAAGATGCGTAAGATGGATAGTAAACTGATTCCTGAACACATCGATTATGATGAGATCTCAGGGTTAGCGACAGAGGCCAGACAAAAGCTGAAAGAGGTCAAACCGTTATCCGTCGGCCAAGCTTCACGGATTTCAGGTGTGAACCCTTCTGATGTATCGATTTTACTCGTTTATATTGAACAAGGTGTCCGTTCCAAAGTATCTAACGAATAGAGGGCTAATAATGGATGAATCTTTGTTTCAAGCTAATTTAATGGATCATGGAATTGAACTGAGCGACCACCAACTCGCTCAGTTCAAACAATATTATGAGTTACTCGTTGAATGGAATCAGAAAATGAACTTGACGGCGATTACCGACCTAGAAGAAGTCTACTTAAAGCATTTCTTTGATTCACTTTCAGCTGCCTTTTACTATGATTTTTCTCAACCTCTGAATATTTGTGATGTGGGGGCTGGCGCAGGTTTTCCTTCCATTCCATTAAAAATTGTGTACCCGCATTTGCAAGTGACCATTGTCGATTCATTGAAAAAACGAATTACCTTCTTGAACCATTTAGCAGAGGAGCTTCAACTCACCGAAGTAGCGTTTGTTCATGATCGAGCAGAAAATTTCGGAAAGAATAAAAAACACCGAGAAACTTATGATCTCGTGTTGGCTAGAGCCGTAGCCAGGAGTTCGGTATTAAGTGAGCTATGCTTGCCATTGGTTAAAGTTGGTGGTGATTTGCTGATGATGAAAGGTGCTAACTTTCTTGAAGAAAAGGAAAATAGCGAAACGGCTGTCAAATTACTAGGTGGTGAATGGGCTGATCTCCACAAATTCCAATTACCGTTTGAAAACAGCGAGAGAAACATTGCAATCATTCGTAAGAAGCGGAAGACACCCGGTAAATATCCTCGCAAAGCAGGTATGCCGAATAAAGAACCAATTGAAGGATAATCTTTTTAGACCTTCTCCAACTTTGCAAATTGTGGTAAGATAAAAGTAGTTGAATCGTTCATCAAAGATGGAATGTTTCACGTGAAACATTTCATTTTTTACATAATAGCTCGTATTTATGACAAGGTAGGTGCCATGTGAATGGGTACAATTAGTAAGTTGTTTGGTGGTAAGAATGAAGCGAAACCAGAAAAAGAGGTAAATACTTCACTTGAACAGGAAGTCGTTCAGCTAGAAGTTGATAAAATTGCGCCTAATCAGTATCAACCTCGGTCTATTTTCGATGAAGAAAAAATTCAAGAACTTGCACAGACGATTCATACGCATGGAATGATTCAACCCATTGTCGTTCGGAAAATCGAAGAGGAAGACCGTTATGAACTGATCGCAGGGGAACGGAGATGGCGTGCTGTTCAAACACTAGCATGGGAAACGATTCCGGCAATTATCAAAAACATGACGGATACTGAAACAGCGTCTGTCGCTTTAATCGAAAACCTGCAACGTGAAGAATTGACCGTGATTGAAGAAGCAATTGCATACGATCAACTGCTAACAACTCATGGATTAACACAAGAGGCATTAGCCCAGCGCTTAGGGAAAAGCCAATCAACCATAGCGAACAAATTACGATTGCTGAAGCTTCCAAGCGTCGTCCAGCAATCCTTATTGAATAAGGAAATTACAGAAAGACATGCCAGGGCATTAATTTTGTTAAAAGAAGAAGAATTGCAAGAACAAGTATTAACGCTAATTGTTGAAAATCATCTCAATGTGAAACAAACAGAAGAACAAATTGAGGCCTTATTGAATCCTGAAGAACCTTCTGAACAACCGAAAAGAAAATCAAAAATGAAAGGTGTCAGTAAGGATTTACGGATTGCCCTGAATACGATCAGACAATCATTAAGCATGGTGTCTGACTCTGGTTTGAAAGTGGAATCAGAAGAAACCGAAGAAGACGATCATTACCGAATTACGATCAAAATACCAAAAAAGAAGTAAAATCTAGAAAACGGCATAGGACGAGCCCATCTTTAGTAGGATTTAGATGGGCTTTTTTTCTTCAACACATGTGATTTGTTATCAAATTTTAACTAACAAATAGATGATGTTCATGATAAAATTAAATTTATAGCTTTTTAAACAGAAAATTGATAGATCAATAGATATTCATTAAGAATTGGGTAGGTGAAATTGATGGGGAAAGTCATTGCCATTGCAAATCAGAAAGGTGGCGTTGGCAAAACAACGACTGCAGTAAACTTAAGTGCTTGTTTGGCCGATATCGGCAATCGTGTACTATTAATCGACATCGATCCACAGGGAAATGCCACGAGTGGGATCGGCATCAATAAAGGTGACACATCGACATGTATTTATGATGTGTTGATTGAAGAAGAAGACATCAAAAATGCATTGATACCTTCTAATGTTCCGAACTTAGACGCGGTTCCGGCAACGATTCAGCTCGCCGGATCGGAAATTGAACTTGTTCCGACAATCTCTAGAGAACTAAGGCTCCGAAAGGCTTTGGAAGAAATTCGTGAAGAGTATGATTACATCATTATTGATTGTCCACCATCCCTTGGACTTTTGACCTTAAATGCATTGACGGCATCGGACAGTGTACTTATCCCAGTGCAATGTGAGTACTATGCACTAGAAGGGCTCAGTCAACTTCTCAATACGATTCGACTCGTCCAAAAACGATTGAATCATAACCTTGCAATTGAAGGTGTATTGCTGACGATGCTAGATGCCAGAACCAATCTGGGTATTCAGGTAATCGAAGAAGTGAAAAAATACTTTCAAGAAAAAGTTTTCTCATCCATTATTCCTCGTAATGTCCGTCTGGGAGAAGCACCGAGTCACGGAGAACCGATTATTAAGTATGATCCTCGTTCACGTGGTGCAGAAGTATACAGTGATTTAGCGAAGGAAGTGATGGCGAATGGCCAAAGGGTTGGGTAAAGGTGTTAACGCATTATTCCAAGATGTTAATTTCGATGAGGAAACCGTTCGCGAAGTCTCCCTTACAGAGATTCGAGCCAATCCTTATCAACCGAGAAAAGTGTTCGAGGCGGATGCCATTGAGGAACTGAAGGATTCCATTCTCCAATTTGGTGTCTTACAACCGATCATTGTCAGACAAGCCATCAAAGGGTATGAAATTGTTGTAGGTGAACGGCGCTTCCGGGCTTCCAAAGAGGCTGGATTGGATACGATTCCTGCCGTCATACGGGATTTGAGTGACCAGGATATGATGGAGCTTGCACTGCTAGAGAACTTACAGCGAGAAGATTTAAATCCGATGGAGGAAGCTGAAGCGTATGACCGACTAATCAATGAATTAGATATTCGGCAAGAAGAGTTGGCTAGACGGTTAGGTAAAAGCCGCCCACATATAGCCAATATGATCCGTCTACTCTCGTTACCTAAAAAAGTTCGTGCCATGATCAACAGCAAGGAGCTGACGATGGGGCACGGTAGAGCATTGCTCGCTTTGAAAAAGGAAGACGACATGCTGATGGTCGCCGACAAAATTCGTAAAGAAGGCTTGAATGTCCGGCAGGTAGAACAATTGATTACACGACTCAATGAACAAACGAAAAAACCTAAAAAGAAACCGGTCAAAAAAGATATATTTATCGCTTCGAAAGAATCTGAACTAAGAGATCTATTTGGTACATCTGTTTCGATTAACCAAGGAAAACGAAAAGGGAAAATTGAAATTGAGTATTTCAATAAGGAAGACTTAGAACGAATTCTTGACTTGATGAGCCAAGGGAAATAAGCTTGGATCAGTCTTTAGAAATGCGTCCACACGGTATGGTCAACGATGGTTGATTGTCCATGAGCGCATTTCTTTTTTCTATTGTTTCACGTGAAACATACATGGGAGTGGGTGGCAGAGATGGCGTTGACGGGTGTGATCGTCAATTGTATAGGGATTATTATCGGTACAGTATTCGGATTATTTTTCAATAAAATTCGTGAACGTTTTAAAGAAACAATTATGGCTGGAGTAGGTCTGACTGTCATCTTACTCGGACTATCGATGGGATTGACATCCGATCGGGTGCTTGTCATCCTGATCAGTTTATTGATTGGAGCGGTAATCGGTGAAGCAATGGATTTGGATGAAAAGTTGAATCGGCTGGGGGCACATTTAGAAGTTCGCTTTAAAAGAGGAGGAAGTCAATCCAATATAGCTGAGGGTTTTGTGACGGCTTCGCTCATTTTCTGTGTGGGCGCATTAGCAGTCATTGGTCCTTTGGATAGCGGAATCGATGGAAATCATGAAATCCTTTATACGAAAGCGGTACTGGATGGATTTACGGCGTTAATTCTGACGACGACACTCGGTATTGGCGTCGTTTTCTCCATCGTTCCTTTGTTTTTGTACCAAGGGAGCATTGCGTTGTTCGCTACACAAATCGAGCGGTTTATACCTGAACAATTCTTTAATTTATTTATTGACGATATGACGGCAACAGGTGGCCTGTTGATCGTGGCGATTGGCTTGAATCTTTTGTATATCACTCGAATCCGCGTGGCGAATCTTCTGCCGAGCCTCGTCGTAGTCGGCTTCGTCTTGTATATCTACTTACAAGCTGGTAGCTGGTTTTCATTTTAAGGAATTCAAAAAAGGGTTGTCTTGCGTTTGCTAACCCCTCAGACAACCCTTTTCTTATTTATCTTGCTTTTTGTGTCGATAATTTGGCATCTGCATATTGGAATGCCTTTTTGATGACGTGTGACATGTTCATGACATCGTTTAGACGCGTACATTGCAGAACCGAATACTCTAAGAATCCACCGACATTGACATAGCCTTTGATATATAGATCACCGATTGCTGGTATTTTCTTTTTCAAGGCAGCCCCAGGGATTAACGATCCATTTCCGATTTCCATGGTCTTCACTTTCTTGACGGAGCCTAAAGCCGCATCGATTGCGATCACAAATGGATCATCAAACTCTCTTTGAATCTCTTCGATTGTCTCGGGTAAGTTTTTGGCATGGACCGGCTGATCGAGCGTTCCATAAACAGACATATTTTTTAAAGGAAACTCAGTTAGGGAGGAACCGACCAATGGACCCAAACTATCGCCGGTTGATCGATCTGTACCAATGCATAATATGATAATTGGCCGATTCGTCGGTAGATGATTGTTCATGAATTTAGCCAACTTCAAACTAGCAAATGAATCCGTCATATGATAAGTTGTTTTCTTTAACATGATGGAATTAGACATAGTAGTTACTCCTTGTACATATTTTTAATAGTATAGGAAAAAGAAGATTCATTTATACGCTGGAGGCCGACTATGATCAACGGTTTGAAATGGATTGGTTTAATCATTGCGACGATGGTAGGCGCTGGATACGCCTCTGGAAGAGAGATTTGGGAGTTTTTCGGCTATGGCAGCAGTCTAGCCATCGTATTATTTACGATTATGTTTGTCATTGCATGTCATGTGATCTTGGAAGTCAGCTATCAACATCGGTCAAGTCATTATTTTCCGGTTCTGAAGCAGTTCTTAGGAATACGTTTTGCGAAAGTCTACGATTATTTTGTGATGGCCTATTTATTTACGACGTTGTTTGTCATGATTGCCGGTAGTGGTGCAACCTTAATGATCTTTGAATGGACAAACCTTGTCGGGATTATACTGATGGCAGTCTGTTTGCTAGCAATCATCCCCCGCGGTATGGAAGGCGTACTATCCATCAATCGTTTTTTACTACCTTTATTGATCGTCGGTCTGTTTTTGGTACTGGTGATTTTTGTCTTACGAGAGAACGTATCGTTTCTGCATGATCTGAGCGATCAGTCAAATTGGGTACAAGCTATTCCCTTTACATCACTAAATGTGCTGCCACTTCTAGCTGTGTTGGGTGCTATCGGTAAACAAATAGAAAGCAAAAAAGAAATATACATTGCCAGCATTGGAAGCGGACTGATTCTAGGTCTGATTTCAATGGTGTATAATATGAGTCTCCTTTCCGTTGCTGATCAATTGTATATTTACGAGATTCCACTATTCGCCATCCTGAACGGCTATCCGTTTGAATTATTTCTGTTGATGACTGTCTTGTTATGGTTTGCGATTTACACGACAGCTCTGACGAGTCTGTTTGGGCTCATCTCAAGGTTACAAGGCTACTTTAAACGGTCACCTGGTAAATTAGGGCTGATCATTGTCTTTATCGCACTACCATTCTCCTTTTTGCAGTTCTCTAAATTGATTGGATTGATCTATCCTTTATATGGCGTATTAAATTTGTATATCCTTGGTATGATTCTTATTTATCCAATAATTAAACGGGCAACATCTTTTAAAATTTGATAAAATACTGATAAGTGCTTAACAAATTCCCAGAAACCAAGTCAAGTAAACATCGAGCAAGCTTTGATGAAAGGAAGAGATCGCATGGTAGATAAGGATTTTGGTTTGAATGACATCGTTGAGATGAAAAAACCACACCCTTGTGGAACGAATGAATGGAAAATCATTCGAATGGGGATGGACATCCGATTGAAGTGTCAAGGATGCAATCATCGTGTGATGATTCCAAGGAAGCAATTTGAAAAGAAAATGAAGAAAGTATTGGTGAAAGCAGAAGATTAAAAAATGTTTCACGTGAAACAAAATTGAAAAACACACGTTAGAATATAGAATTAAACGGGCATTTTTGTTCAAACAAGAGCGATTCAGCTCTTGTTTTTTCATTTTCTGTAGCTTGTGTTTTTTTAACTGAATCTCTATAATTGGTATGACTAATCATGAATGTAGGATTCGGTAGAAGAATTGAAGGAGTGGACGTAAAGAATGTCTTTAACAGCAGGAATCGTCGGTTTGCCGAACGTTGGAAAATCGACGCTATTTAACGCAATCACACAAGCAGGAGCATTATCGGCAAACTATCCATTTGCGACGATTGATCCGAACGTAGGAATTGTGGAGGTTCCTGATCATCGTTTGAATAAATTGACTGAGCTCGTGAAGCCGAAAAAAACCGTACCGACAGCATTTGAATTCACAGATATTGCAGGAATTGTCAAAGGTGCGAGTAAGGGAGAAGGATTAGGTAACCAATTTTTATCCCATATTCGTCAAGTTGACGCCATTTGTCAGGTTGTCCGGTGCTTTGATGACGAAAATGTCACCCATGTGTCCGGTAAGGTTGACCCGATTGAAGATATCGAAACGATTAATTTAGAGCTGATATTGGCAGATTTGGAAACGATTATGAAACGCTATGACAAAGTAGAGAAACTGACGAAGCAAAAAGACAAAGAAGCCATGTACGAATTCGAAGTGTTACAAAAACTAAGAGACGCCTTTGAAAACGAGACACCAGCCAGGGCAGTGGATTTTTCCAAGGAACAACAGAAGTATGTCAAACAGCTCCATTTATTGACAATCAAACCGATGCTATATGTTGCCAACGTCGGTGAAGATGAATTATTGGATCTGGAAGACAACGAGCATGTGAAGCGTGTCAAGGAGTACGCAGCAAAGGAAGATGCAGAGGTCATCGTCGTTTGCGCGAAGGTTGAGTCAGAAATTGCTGAGTTAGAAGGGGAAGAAAAGCAGGAATTTCTTGAAGAACTTGGGATTGAGGAAGCAGGATTAGATCAATTGATTAAGGCCTCGTACCATATGTTGGGGTTGGCGACGTACTTCACAGCGGGTGAACAGGAAGTGCGTGCCTGGACGTTCAAAAAAGGTATGACAGCGCCTCAAGCGGCCGGAATCATTCACACGGATTTTGAGCGGGGATTCATCCGTGCTGAAACAGTCTCTTATGATGAATTGGTGGATGCTGGGTCGATGGCAGTCGCACGAGAAAGAGGGAAGGTGCGTCTGGAAGGTAAAGAATACCTTGTGCAAGACGGCGATGTGATTCATTTCCGATTTAATGTGTAGATCATTGGATTTTTTTGTTGTTTAGATGAGCCATGTTTGATATAATACGTTGATGTGAGTAATTAAATTATATAAAATTACTCCTTGCTCTATGCGACTGACATAGAGCCGCTAAGACCAAAAGGAGGTGCAGACGGATGAATAAATACGAAATCATGTACATCATCCGCCCAGATCTAGAGGAGGAAGCACGTAAAGAAGTTGTTGAATACTTCAGCAAAGTGCTTACCGACAATGGCGCGGAACTTGATAATGTAGATGAAATGGGTATGAAGCGTTTGGCTTACGAAATCAATGATTACCGTGAAGGTTACTATGTATTGTTGAATTTCCAAGCTGAACCTGAAGCGATTAATGAATTTGATCGTTTAGCTAAGTTCTCAGACAACATTATTCGCCATATGGCTATTCGTGAAGATGACCAATAAGGAGTGTTGTATGTGTTGAATCGAGTCGTATTAGTAGGAAGACTGACACGTGACCCAGACTTGCGTTACACCCCGAATGGTGTAGCGGTAGCAAACTTTAATATCGCCGTAAACCGACCTTTCTCTAATCAGCAAGGTGAACGAGAAGCTGATTTCATCAATTGTGTCACATGGCGCCGACAAGCCGAAAACTTGGCGAACTACATGAAGAAAGGTAGTTTGATTGGTGTCGATGGCAGAATTCAAACGAGAAACTTCGAAGGCCAAGATGGGAAACGTGTTTACGTGACGGAAGTAATGGCTGAGAACATCCAGTTCCTTGAGTCAAAAGGTGGTTCTGGTGGTTCCGGTCAGAACAGGCAAGGTTCAACCATGGCAAACTCATCGAATAACAACAATTTCCAGAGACAGCCTCAAGAGCAGGCGCCTCGGAAGAGTGAAAATCCATTTGAAGAAAGTGGCGAACCTGTCGATCTTTCGGATGATGATTTACCATTTTAATTAGGAGGGATTTGCATGGCACGTCGTGGACGTAAGCGTAGAAAAGTGTGTTATTTCAAAGCGAATGGAATCACACACATCGACTATAAAGATGTTGAACTACTAAGACGTTTCGTTTCTGAACGCGGTAAAATCTTACCTCGTCGTGTAACCGGAACTTCTGCAAAGTATCAACGTAAATTAACTAGAGCAATCAAAAGAGCTAGACAAATGGCTCTACTACCATATGTTTCAGGTGAATAATTCAATACAAGCTGCTCCAAAGTCATCGTAAGTGAACTGGAGCAGCTTTTTTCATTCTTTGGGCTGTGCTTCTTTTGTGGGAATGTTGGGGTTTTATTTGCTCGAACTTGGGTTAACCGCTGAGTATGGTGAAATAAACTGGTTTTATTTGCTCGAACTCTTGTCACCCGCTGAGTATGGTGA
>CALGNY010000146.1 GCA_937958375.1 uncultured Bacillaceae bacterium | reverse complement strand
CGGGAACAGCACGAGCTGAAGATCCACTTGGGAAGTGGTTTTCTTCCCAAGTTAGCTGAAGCCGTGCCCGTGGAACGCGTCCACCGAAAGCGACTCACCATAACAACAACGGACTTTAACAGAGCTTATTTTTAATGCTGTTGCTGTGTCGGAGTTGTTGTGAAACTATTCAGCAATTGCGTCATCGTTTGATCGTCAAATTGAGGAACCTGGTAATAGTTACGATCGTTTTGGTAAAGGAATAGCTCATAAGCCATTTCACATAAATTCGGTACGCTATCTTGAAGCACACGCCGCATCACCGGGTTTGTCGCTTCCAGTGCGGATGTGGTACATGCAGTCGCACACGCTTTGATATGTCCCATCATGAAGCTTGAAAAATTCTGTTCGTTCAATTGCTGCGGTGATTGCTGTGGTTGAGTCGGCTGGCTTGGGCTCAGACCATAGGTAACGTCATTTGAGAGCTCAAAATTGTAGGTCGTTGTCGGTTGTTGTGGGCGTGTCCCCGACTGGTACGTATCGACCATCGTATTATACAACTGCCCCAAAAACTGAGACTGGTTCGACAAGATGCCTTTCAACTGCTGGCACTGAATGTTCGGTTCATACATTTTATAGTGCTCAATGGTTCCTACAATGGTAGAAAGTGTTTCGTGAACATCCATGATTTCATGAGCACCATGGCTTTTGTTTGCCGACATGCTTGCCGATTCTTTCATTTGACTATTTGGATTTTGCTGGTTCTGCATTGTTTTTTCCTCCTTGACATAAGATACATTCATAAGGTGGATTAAAGACAATGGATTTATACACAAAAAAACAGGGATACACACCAATATATTGGTGCAATCCCCGTTGGTTCATTTTCTTTATAAGGACTATTTACGGTTTGCATACTGACTGACTGAGCCGACATACTGATTCAATCGGTGGCCGCTCTCAATCGCCTGGCGGACAAATTCTTTTGCAATCTTCACTGATTCCAGTGGCGATTTCCCACTGACGTAAGCAGATGCGATGGCAGACGCGAACGTGCAACCCGCACCATGTGTATAAGATGAATCGACTAATTCACCTTCCAATACGGTCAATTCAGACCCGTCATAAAAGACATCGATGGCTTTTGTGTCATCCACGTCAGCACCACCTTTGACGACAACGTTTTGGGCACCGAGTGCGTGAATTTTTTTGGCTGCTTCCTTCATCTCATCGACCGTCTTCAATAATGGCATTTCCGCCAATTGACTTGCCTCGAAAAGGTTCGGAGTCGTAATGACCGCTTTCGGTACGAGGATGTTACGTAGCGCAACAGCATTCTCTGGGTGAACAGGCTCGTCTACTCCTTTACAAGCGAGCACCGGATCGATCACGGCTTGCAGTTGATAGCGATCGATCGTATCTGCGGCCAGTTGAATGGAGTCTGTCGTAGGGATCATGCCCGTTTTCATCAGATCCACGCCGATACCATCCAAAATCGTACGGAGCTGTGCCTGGACGGTACTGGTTTCAATCGGATACGTATCGTGCGCCCAGTTCTCCGGATTTTGGGCAACCATGGTCGTCAGTGCGGTCATTCCGTACACACCGAACTCTTCCATCGTTTTCAAATCAGCTTGAATACCTGCGCCGCCACTTGTGTCGGAACCTGCCATAATTAAAATTTTCTTCATATCAATTCCTCCTCATACTTGTATGCATAGCGTTACACATCTATCAACAAGATGAGTTCACTTAATTCAAAGTAAACCAATCCGTATCATGCGATATCACACACATAGTAATTTTATTTTACACCTTGGATGTTTCGATGACAATTCATTATTTTGTTGGCTCACATCGATTAGGTTGAGGAAATCGAGAAAGGGGAGGAGTGTCGATAGACAGAAAGAAGCTAGGACCTGCCGCCATGGAAAATTGGACGGGTCCTAGCTTAAACGTAAAACCATATTCAATATTAACCGAAACGACCATTGATATAATCTTCTGTGCGTTGGTCGGATGGTTTCGTAAATAATTTTTCTGTCTGACCGAATTCAACCACTTCACCATTCAAGAAAAAAGCGGTCTGATCGGAAATACGGGCAGCTTGCTGCATATTGTGTGTCACAATGACGATGCTATAGTCTTCTTTTAACGTCTGGACAAGTTCTTCAACTTTTGTCGTTGAAATTGGGTCAAGTGCGGATGTTGGTTCATCCATCAAAATGACTTCTGGTTCGATCGCCAAACAACGTGCGATACAAAGTCGTTGCTGCTGTCCACCTGAAAGACCAAATGCGTTTTCTTTCAAACGATCTTTCACTTCATCCCAAATGTAAGCGTCACGAAGACTTTTTTCTACAATCTCATCTAAAATACTCTTTTTCTTGATGCCATGAATTCTAGGTCCGTAAGCAATGTTGTCATAAATGGACTTAGGGAATGGGTTAGGTTTCTGAAAAACCATTCCGACTTCGGTGCGTAAGGCTTCTGCCGAATAATCTTTCGATAAAATATTCGTATCTTTGTATTTGATTTCACCGGTTGTTTGAACGGAAGGAATCAACTCAACCATCCGGTTCAATGTTTTCAGGAATGTCGATTTCCCACAACCGGAAGGTCCGATGATCGCAGAGATACTTTTTTCTGGAATTGGCAGATCAACGTTTTTCAACGCTTGCGTTTCACCATACCATAGATTGAGAGAATTGGTTTCGAAAATGGTATCATTCATCGGTTTTAGCTCTGGGCCTTTCGTTTCCATTTTAGGCACTGCATAGAGCGGACTTTTAACAGCCATAATCAATTTACCCCTTTCTTAAAATCGGTGTTGGAATTTGTTACGAATCAAAATTGCTGCTGAATTCAAGACGAACAGCATGAGCAGTAAGATGATAATCGAAGCTGCGGCCAAGTTTGCGTATTCTGCAACCAAGGATGCATCCAATGTCCAGTAATAAATTTGCATCGGTAATGCCGTGAATCGGTCCATGATTCCACCTGGAAAAGGAATCAATAATGCAGGGATCCCTAATACAACGAGTGGAGCCGTTTCTCCGATCGCACGTGATAAAGCAAGAATCGAACCAGTCAAAATGCTCGGTAAAGCAGCTGGCAAGATGATGTTTTGAATGGTTTGCCATTTGCTAGCGCCGAGTCCGTATGATGCTTCACCCATGGCTTGTGGAACTGACCTTAAGGCTTCTTGAGATGAAACAATGACAATTGGCAACACGAGTAAGGATAGTGTCAATCCTCCGGCCAGAATGTTACTTCCCAAATCCATGAAGCGAACAAATACCGTGAGGCCCAAGATTCCGTAAACAATCGACGGAACACCAGCAAGGTTTGCGATATTCGTTTGAATAAATGAATGGAATCTATTTTTCTTCGCGTATAGTTCCAGGTAGATGGCGGCACCCATCCCTAAGATCAAGGTGAAGAAAATGACGACGAGCATCAGCCAAAAGGTTCCTAAGACGGCTCCCATAATTCCCGCTTTCTCAGGATCCATCGATAAGTGTCCGGTCAAAAAGTTCCAGTCAATCCATGAGAGCCCCTGTGAAATGACGCGGGCCAATAAGATGACAAGAACAACCAAACCGAACAACGTCGCCCCGAGAAAAATATATTTCAGAAAAGAATTTAATCGAAGTCTGCTGTTGATTTTCTTTTTTACTTGTGAATGATCGATATACTTCATCTTAATATTCCTCCCTAAAACGACGGGCAATTTTTCGTGCAAGTAAGTTCATCAAGAACGTCATTGCGAAAAGCGTTAACGCAACCGCGTAAATACTGTAATAAATCGTTGTTCCTGCCGCTGCATCCCCACTGGATACCTCGACGATATATGCTGTCATCGTTTGCATCGATTCTGTGATGTCGAGTGAGAAGTTTTTCGTACTGCCACTTGCGATGGTGACGATCATCGTTTCACCGATCGCTCTTGAAATGGCAAGGACAAAGGATGCAACGATTCCAGAGATCGCTGCCGGAATGACGACCTTCATCGCCGTTTCCAATCTAGTTGCGCCTAATGCATAGGCACCTTCCCGCATAGATTTCGGTACAGACGTCATGGCATCCTCGGAAAGCGAAGCAACCATCGGAATGATCATGATGCCCATGACGATCCCTGGACTTAAAATATTGGTCGCTTCAATTTCCGGCCATATGGAACGTAGAAGCGGTGTAACAAACGTAAAAGCAAAGAAACCATAAACGATTGTCGGGATTCCCGCGAGAACTTCCAACATTGGCTTTAACCATTTCCGAATCCGATCACTGGCGTACTCACTTAAATAGATGGCTGCCATCAAACCGATTGGACCAGCTACAATCATCGCAATGACCGTAGATAAAAGGGTCCCACTCAACAAAGGCAATATTCCAAAAGAGGGGTTCTGACTGAGTGGTTTCAAGTTTGTACTCGTGAAAAATTCAGTAAACGAAACGCGTTGAAAGAAATGAACGGCTTCCGTGATTAAGGTATAAAGAATAGCAAGAGTCGTTAATACCGTTACAACGGCAAATAAAAACAAAATGGCTGGAATGATTTTTTCAAACAGTTTTTTCAACGACTTTTTTGATTTGTTCGTTTGGATCAACTCTTTGGTTGATAGATTCTTGGTGATTGGTTCGCTCTTGGTAGTCATAGTGAATCCTCCATTCTAAAAACAAATGTGAACGATGAGAGAATTCATCTCTCATCGTTCGAAAACCAATTAATGGGGGTAACGACTTTTATATCAGTTACTTAAGTTCTTCTAGTTCAGCTTTCAACTGGTCAGCTTCTTCTTGTGGAATTGGAGCAAAGCCAGTTTCCCCAGCGACATCATTGACGCTGTCCATCACGTAGATTGCATAGTCTAGTACTTGTGGTTTTTCTTGTGCATTATTTACGTTCAAGTAGGTGAAGACTGGACGAGTGAATCCTGCATAGTCTCCGTTTTCATCGATTGTGTCGAGTGAAGGCTCTACTGGACCATCACCGAAGTCGATGCTGACAGCCTGTACTTTATCTTTGTTGTTGTCATAGTACCCAAAACCGAAGAATCCGATTGAGTTCACATCTTCAGAGATCAATGTAACCAATGTGGAGTATTCTTGTTGTAAGTTGACATCTTCTCTTAGATCTTGTTCTTCAAGAATATTTTCATAGAAGAATTCGTACGTACCATGGTTTTCGTTAGGGCCGTATGTTTGAATTTCTTCATCTGGCCAGTCTGAGTTGATGTCGGACCAAGTAGTAATTCCACCGTCTGCTAGGAAAATGTCAACGACTTGATCAGTCGTCAATTCAGTAGCCCAGTCATTGTCAGGGTGTGTAACGATTGTCAAACCATCTAGTGCCACTTTAAGTTCTTTAACGTCAATGCCAAGTTCTTCAGCTTTAGCTTGTTCTTCTTCTTTGATTTCACGAGATGCGTCGTTGAAGTCTGTTCCACCTTCAGCTAGGAATTTTTCGAAACCAGCACTTGTTCCTGCGCGGCTTACTTCAACCGAAACACCTTGTTGTTCGTTCATCATGTAGTTCTCGGCTAGTTGAGCCATCAATGGGTAAACTGTTCCAGAACCGTCGATCAGAACGCTTCCTTCAAGTTCTTCTGATTCAGAAGATGTTTCTTCCTCTGCATCAGATGATGCTTCATCTTCACTGCTGGAATCTTCGGAGCCGGATGTTTCTTCTGTACTTTCATCATCTGAAGCATTTGCTTCCTCATCCGAGTCGCTGCCACATGCAGCTAATGCGATCAACATCATTACCATCCCGGCAAGGATCAAAAATTTGAGTGACTTCTTCATAACTTGAAACTCCCCCTCTTAGTGCTTGTGTTTTGTCTTACAATTCCTATCGTAGCTTGCAAAAGTCGAAATGTCTGTAAAGTTAACGTAAAGAAAGTGTTAAGAATATGTAAATCGTTGTCGTATCAAGGGTTTGAGGGTATTTGGAAAGGTCTGAATTAGCTGAAAAAAGGCTTGCAAAATAAAAAAAGAGCTATTCTTGTGTGAATAAGAATAGCTCGAACAGAGATTAATCAATGGTTTTTTTGTATCTTAACTATGCTTATGAACCTGGCCTCGTCGAGTGGAAACCGTCCGTGATGTTTTGCCTTCCGTCTCTCTCCATTTTGTAAACAACAACGTCAATCCACTGAATACCAGTAATCCACTAGTCACGATGAATACAAAGGAGATGCCATAGAAACCGGCGATCACGCCTCCGAGTACCGGACCAATGACGTTTCCGAGAAAACGAAGGCTCGTGTTATAGCCGAGCACTTCCCCTTGAATCGAGATGGGTGCGACTTGTCGAATATAGGCCATCCGGACAGGGATGACACCACCTAACGTAACACCGAGCAAGAAACGTACGATCACCAACTGCCAAACGCTCGTTACGAATGCACCGGGTAAGTAGACAATTCCAGCTAAAATCAGTAATAAAATGAGTATTTTTTCGTAACCGACCCGGTCGGCGATCATTCCCCATCGCCTCGTCATCAGCAAGTTTCCAAGCCCTGTAACTGAAAATGCAATCCCTGACATGAGCGCCAAGTTCGCTGGGCCATTGATTTCACTGACATACAAAGCCAAGATCGGCTGCACCGAAAAGTGTGCGATTTGAATGAACATGGATATGACGATCATCATAATCAACATCGGCCGGCTGAAAATAAATTGCAGTACTTCTCGTTTGGAATACGTTTTTTCAGACGTACCTTCTTCTTCGATCCGTTGTTCCTTCACCCCAAAAGCCACCAGGAATCCAGCGATCAGCATAATGAACGCAGTCACCATAAAGGCCTGCGAAAACCCGACCGTATCGGCCAGAAAACCACCGAACAATGGGCCCATCAGCGTACCCGTTACGTTACCCGTCTGAAGGGTGCCTAATACCCGACCGGAAATCTTCTTCGGTGTCTGAGTCGAGATCAGTGCTTGGGAAGTAGAAATAAATCCTGAAAAAATCCCCATGAAGAACCGGAGAATAAACAATTGGATCACCGATTGAACGACACCCATCAAAAAGATGCTAATCGCCAAACCGAATCCCATGATTGTCAGAATCGGTTTCCTTCCAAATTTATCACCGAATCTTCCCCAGAACGGGGAGAACAGGAAGGCGGTCAAGAATGTAATGGCGAACACCCAGCCAGACCAATTTCTGACGTAGGCTTCAGAAAAATCACCGAATGTTTCAATATATAAGGATAGGAAGGGCATTACCATCGTCATGCTGCCAGCAATAAAAAAATTGGCGAACCACATGATCGCCAAATTTCGTTTTGCTTGTTTCTCTTGATTCAACGTTTCATCCTTCTTTCATATTATTTCGTGTACCGTACTATTCGTCCATCTAAATAATATCAAATTTAAGGCAAAGAGTCGACAGAGATGCTCAGGAAGAGGCGGCTATATGAATAAGAAGGGAGTCGGGTTTTTATCCATTCGGGTCGAATAGTAGTGATTGAGAAATCCGATTCAATAGAAGTATGAATCCTCTTGATAAAGTCCAAAGCCACTTAATTCACAAAAATGATCGGCCCTTAGATTTTTACTAAAGGCCGATCATAGAAAGTCCAATCCATTACTTCGTGAAATCAAATAAATCACTAGACAGGTACCGTTCACCGGAATCCGGAGCGATACAAACAACGACTTCACCCGGTTCTTTTCGTTTGGCTACCTCGATCGCAGTATAGACGGAAGCGCCTGAAGATGGTCCAACCAAGATCCCTTCCTCGCGCGCTAAACGGCGGGTAATGTTATAGGCTTGGTCGTCCTCGATGAGCATGATTTCGTCATAAACCTCTTGGTTCAAAATTGGTGGGATAAATCCCGGACTTGTTCCGACCAATTTATGCTTACCAGGTTTTCCGCCCGTCAATACAGGGGAGCCAGCTGGTTCTGCGATGTGGACAGTCAAGTCAGGGAACATTTTCTTCAGTTCTTCGCCTGTTCCAGTAACTGTCCCGCCCGTACCTGATGTACAAACAAACGCAGATAGAGATTTGTTGATTTCTTTCATCGCCTCTTGAATTTCTACAGCCGTCGTTCCTCGGTGAGCATCAGAATTCGCCTCGTTTTCAAACTGCATCGGCATGAAGCTGTTCGGAATTTCATCCAATAATTCCTTCGCCTTTTCGATCGCACCAGGCATTTTTTCATCACCAGGCGTCAACACAACTTCAGCACCATAAGCCTTCAATAGATTGATCCGTTCTTTGGACATCGTATCCGGCATGGTCAAAATGGCGTGATAGCCTCGAGCTGCCGCGTTCATTGCCAATCCGATACCCGTATTTCCACTCGTCGGTTCGATGATTGTGGATCCTTCTTTTAAATGACCGGCTTTCTCAGCTTCGATAATCATATTATAAGCTGCACGGTCTTTTACACTGCCACTTGGGTTGTATAATTCCAACTTTACATAAACATCGGCCCCGTTTGCCGGGTTCAATTTATTCAGCTTGACCAGTGGCGTATTTCCGATTAATTCAGCAACATTATTTACGATACGCATGCTGTTTCACTTCCTTTTTTAAATTCAACACTAATCCTAGTTTACCAATAGCTTATCTAATGATTCAACCCATTCACTCGTGAAAAGGGCCTCATACATGTATAATAAAATAGATACAAAAAGGAGGCGAATGATATGGTTTTCGAAAATGAGAAAGACATCCATACGAATTTTAAGGAAAAAATGACGTATGGTGACTATTTATCGCTCGATTCGATCTTGAACAGTCAACATCGCCTATCCGATCATCATGATGAAATGTTGTTTATCATCATTCACCAGGTCAGTGAATTATGGATGAAACTGGCTCTGCATGAAGTCTATGCTGCGACAACAGCCATCCAAGAAAGATCATACCAACCGGCATTCAAAATGCTCGCTCGCGTGTCATCGATTCAACGCCAAATCATCCAAGCGTGGGATGTGTTGTCGACCATGACACCGTCTGAATACCTTGAGTTCCGTGACTACCTAGGCCAGGCATCTGGCTTCCAGTCGTATCAATACCGGATGCTCGAATTTGCGCTCGGCTACAAAACGGATTACGTGCTGAAAATTTATAAAAAAGACCCAGAACTATTAACAAAATTAAAGGAAGCATATGAAGCACCTGGTCTATACGATGTCGCCATTCAAGCGCTTGCGAATGAAGGCTTCGATATCGATGAAAAAATCGTCAACCGTGATGTTCGTGAAACATACGAAGCCAACGAAAGTGTACAGAAGGCTTGGGAAGCCGTCTATTTGGATACCGACCGTTATTGGAACCTTTACCAGCTTGCCGAAAAACTCGTGGATATTGAAGACGCTTTTCAGCAATGGCGATTCCGTCACATGAAAACGGTCGAACGAATCATTGGCCATAAAAAAGGGACAGGTGGGTCTTCAGGTGTCGGCTATCTGAAACAAGTGTTGGACCATTATTTTTTCCCAGAGCTTTGGAGTTTACGAACGACGATCTGATTCATCCAACGTTTCCAGAATCGCTCGGACCGGACTCCCATCAGCACCTTCGATGAATAGTGGAAGGGCAGTCAATCGATAATCGCCAGTTTCAACCTGGGTTAAATTCAATCCTTCTAAAATATGAATCGAATTTTTTTCAAATGCATGGTGGGTATCGAGCGTTTTACTGTCAATCGGATCGACGGACGGCAAGTCGACCCCGATAAGCTCGACCCCGCGCGCGTTAAGAAAAGCACCTAAGGACGAATCAAGAACAGGAATTTCTTTCGGGAAACTCGTCTCATCTTTCCAAGCATTCGTCTTCAAAAGCAACCGTTTGATCCCTGTAAAATCGACAAACGCCAAGTCAGACGGTTTGATGATCTGTTTGGTGGAAACATCGACGACCTTTGCTTTGCCGATGAAAAGTTCCAAGGGCAATTGATCGATGGTCGTCCCATGCGAATTAAAATGAAATGGGGCATCGACATGGGTTGCCGTATGACAGCTTGAAGCAATTTGCCCGACATTGACCGAGCCCGTTTCTTCCTTTGACCACGTCAGCTGATAGGAAAAAGGTTGATCTCCTGGCCATGTAGGTGTCTGGGTGTTTAATTTACGTGAAATATCGATAATCATACGCGTTCACCTTCCTGAAAAAATTTAAGCGATGACGTCCCGTTCATTGGTGAATTGCTTGTATTCTTGGTTTTCCATAATCCGTTTCAGTCGGTCGACAGCATTGTAAATATCCGTATAGGATGTATAGAACGCAATCGGAGCCAAGCGGATCACATTCGGTGCACGGAAGTCTGGGATGACGTTGTTATGCTTTAACGCTTTTGCAATCCGGGCCGCTTCCGAATGCTCCAAACAAATATGACCGCCACGACGATTTTCTTCTGTCGGGTTGCCAAGTTCAAACCCATACGTTCCGAGACGGTCCTTGACAAGGTTCATAAAATAGTCCGTCTGCTTGAGTGATTTTTCCCGAATCCGTTCAATTCCACCCGCTTCTTCGAACAATTCCAATGATCCAATCAATGGAGCGACACTGAGGACATGTGGCGTTCCGATTTGATACGCCCCAGCTGTGTCGGCCTTTGTAAATGTATGCTCCATATCAAATTGCCGATCTTTGTCCGAACCAAACCATCCCGTTAAGCCAGGTCGCTTGTTCAAATGTTTTTCATGGACAAATAAACCCGCCACACCACCTGGACCACTGTTCACATATTTATAATGGCACCAGTACGCAAAGTCGACCTGCATGTCATGGAACTGATGTGGAATCGCACCAACCGAATGGCATCCATCCCAACCGATTGGGATTCCACGTTCATTCGCAGCCTTCGTTATTTTTTCAATATCGAGCAACTGACCACTCCGGTATAAAACCGTCGGCAATATGATCAGCGCAATATCATCCGTCATAGCCTCGATCACATCATCTTCGTGGATTGTACGTCCATCTTGGCTTTTCACCTGAATCAGATGTTCCCCAGGGTCATACCCATGAAGTTGCAGCTGACTTTGTAGCGCATAGATATCCGATGGAAAATTCAACTCATCCGCTAAGATTTTCGTCCGCTTGCCTTCTGGTCGATAAAAGGTTGCGACGAGCTGATGCAGGTTACTCGTCGTTGAGCCCGTTACGATGACTTCTTCTGGTTTCCCGCCAACGAGTGGGGCAACTTTTTCACCTAAGTTTTCAGATAGCGTGTACCATGGATAGTCGCCTTCCGACCAACCATCAATTCCATACTGTTTCCAGCTGTCGAATACCTGATTTAACGTTTTTTCGGCGCGTTTTGACAGTAAACCAAGCGAATTTCCGTCCAAATAAATCTGACCCTCTTGAATGTAAAATTCGTTTTTTAAATCGCGTAAAGGATCTGCTTGATCTAATTGTTTTGCATGCTCAATTGTCCACTGCGACATGTCCATCCCTCCTAAGTACTCTAAATATATCATAAACCGATTAGAAAATTATTCTAGCGGATGAATGAATCTATGGTAAAATAGAAGTAATTCGATTAAAAGAGGTGAGCGGGATGCTGGAATCTCGTTTCTACGAAATGTTCGTAAACTATCAACAGGTAGCAAACCGAACCAATCATTTTTCAAATCCGACCAACAGTAATAATACATATTCTTTATTCAGTCAGTTATTTTCATCAATGCTGGAGCCACAAACGAATTCGTCGCTTTATTTGAATCAACCGAATCCAGGACAAGCACCACAAATGAGTCAATTTCCGCTTGATGCGACAGGTCAATTGCCATACATGAACCAGACCTTATCTCCAATCTTGAACCAAGTGAAGGAAGCTACATCCAGCAGCTCATTTGATGAACTCATCGAGCAAACGGCAGCGAAATTCAATGTGGATGTGGACCTGGTGAAACGTGTGATTCAAGTCGAGTCCAACTTTAATCCAAATGCGGTGAGTCATGCCGGAGCGGCAGGGTTGATGCAACTGATGCCGGCAACTGCTGAAAGCCTGGGTGTCCGCAATATTTTCGATCCGAAAGAAAACATTGAAGGTGGCGTCAAATATTTAAAGGACATGCTGAATCGTTATGACGGAAACGTCCAATTGGCCCTAGCCGCCTACAACGCAGGACCGGGCAATGTCGATCGTTATAATGGCATCCCACCATTTGAAGAAACACAAAATTATGTACGAAAAATAATGGGTTAATGAAAATTCGCTCTGATCGTGGGGCGGATTTTTTGCATCTTGTTTGAATTTTCGTATATGGATAAAGTAACTGAAATAACGAACTTTGTGAAAAGGGAGGTGTTTGGATGATGAAGTTTGCTATACCTTTGTTCTTCATGGTCATTGTGAGTATGCCCAGCTTTGAACCGGTCGCCTCGCAACCACAAATAGATTGTGAGAATGAAGAAAAGAGGATGGTGTGTGAGAACGGTCTATTGCCTTTACCCGAGGATAAATTAACCTCGCTATCACCATTACCCTTACCAACCGATCCACCACCACAACCCAAACCACTGCCCGAATCGGAGAGTGACTTAAACAAGGAAAAAATGCGGTGACTGTTGAAAAAGTTGGTCTGACTGCTGATAAATGCGCTCTGACTGTTGAAAAAGCTGTTCTGACTGCCGATAAAGTTGCTCCAACTGCCGATAAACCAGTTCTGACTGCCGATAAAGTTGCTCCAACTGTTGATAAA
>CALGNY010000145.1 GCA_937958375.1 uncultured Bacillaceae bacterium | reverse complement strand
ACGCTCACGAGGGAAAATGTCACCGACAAATTAAGTGGGTATTATGGATATACATTGAACCAAAATAAGCCCGTCCAGCAGATTATGGATCGTGAATTTTTGTCCGTGGACTACAAAACCTCCGTCAGTGACGTTTCGATATTGGCTATGAATCGTCCGAACGACAAGCTTTATGACTTTATTGTCGTTACAAAAGATGAAAAGTTTGTAGGCATTGTTTCTGTGAAG
Source organism: uncultured Bacillaceae bacterium (assembly GCA_937958375.1). Lineage (GTDB taxonomy): Bacteria > Bacillota > Bacilli > Bacillales > Alkalibacillaceae > Allobacillus. The sequence goes on along the minus strand of CALGNY010000145.1, from coordinate 12,427 downwards.
GATTTATTGATGAAAACAAATGATTTGAAAATTTCAGCCGCGAAACAAGAGAACCCACTGACCGGACTCCCGGGCAACTTGATGATCGAGCAAAAGCTGGATGAAATCGTTTCAGGCAACCAACCATACACGATTGCTTATCTGGATATCGATCATTTCAAATCATATAACGATGCCTATGGGTTTGAAAATGGCGATCTCGTCATCAAGTTATTAGCAGATCTCCTGATTGAAGAAATCCCTTCCAACCAGTTCATCGGTCATGTTGGTGGGGATGATTTTACGGTTATTATGGATGGATACGTCGACCAATCGTACTTTGATTCTGTTCAACGGAAATTTGAACGAGAAGTATTGAATCTTTATACAGAGACTGATGCTGAAATAGGCTATATTACGGTCACGAACCGCCAAGGAGAGATTGATCGATTTCCACTGATCAGCTTAACCATTGGTTCGGTTGATAACGAAAAGCAATCGTTCAACAATGCTCTCGATCTGACAAAGGAACTCGCTCGATTAAAATCAATTAGAAAGCAGGCAAGGCAGCCTATGGGTTAATCGTACGAACCAAGCCAAAATCAATAGATGGGCATGACCACAGCAAAATTCCCGTATAACGAATAATTGTTACCTTCGTCATACGGGTTTGATTTTATATTCAGTTTTTCAGGGAAAAGAAGATTAAACCAATTCTTTCAGTCCGTCTTCACGTACATCATCATTCGTTTGCTTTATGGCTTCAACTTCATGACAGGCTACGAAATGGTTTTCTTCAATCTCTCTCCACTCAGGTCTGACCTCTTTACAACGGTCTGTCGCAATCGGGCATCGCGTATGAAACGGACAACCCGCCGGATAATCCGAGGCGCTAGGCAAATCTCCTTGCAACTTTATTCGTTCTCTCTTATGTTTTGGATTAGGTCGTGGAATAGCAGACAGTAATGCTTTCGTATATGGATGTAATGGATTGTTATAAATTTGCTCGGAATCACCTAGCTCTACCTGCGCACCTAAATACATTACCAAAATCCGGTCACTCATATAGCGGACGACGCCCAAGTCATGCGAGATGAATAGATAAGTTAGATTGTACTTACTCTGCACATCCTTGAGAAGTTTCATGACCTGTGCCTGAACAGACACATCCAGTGCCGAGACCGCCTCGTCACATACGATCAACGACGGGTTAAGAGCGAGCGCACGAGCAATTCCGACCCGCTGTCTCTGTCCACCACTGAATTCACGTGGGTATCTGTCATAATGCTCTTCACTTAACCCAACTTCTTCTAACAAGGAAACCACTTTTTCTTTTCGCTCAGCCTTATTCAGATTTGTGTGAATCACGAAAATCTCTTCCAGTGCATGACCTATTTTTTGGCGTGGATTCAGTGAGGCATAAGGATCCTGAAAAATCATTTGTAAATCCTTTTTGTATTCCTTCAATTTTCTTTCAGGCAGATTGCCAATCGACTGGTCATTAAAATAAATCGACCCATCCGAAAGCTTTTCTAGCCCGATGACCACTTTTCCGAGAGTGGATTTTCCACACCCCGATTCGCCGACGACACCTAATGTCTCGCCCTCATAGACATTTAAATTAATTCCATTAACGGCTTTGACAAGATTTTTATTCCGTTGAAACATTCCCTTTTTAACCGGGAAAAATTTTTTTACGTTTTGCAATTTAAGTAATTGCTTTTGGTTGCTCATGCTGATTCACCTCCTGAAGCCAGCATTTACTCAGATGATTCGATCCTACTTCAAACGTAGGCGGCTCTTTCTGTTTACAAATATCCATTGCGAATGGACAACGAGGGTGAAATCGACAACCACTGATTTCCTCATTTAAACCTGGCATAGATCCTTTGATCGCCACCACTTCTTTGGAAGCATCGTCGACGTCAGGTACCGAATCCAACAGTCCCTTTGTATATGGATGCTGTGGATCTTCAAAAATCGTCTCAACGTCGGCTAGTTCGATGACTTCCCCACCATACATCACCATGACACGATCAGCGATTTCCGCTACCACACCCATATCATGGGTAACGAAAATAACGCCCATTCCAAATTCGGATTGCAACTCACTGATCAAGTCCAAAATTTGAGCTTGAATCGTGACATCCAAGGCAGTAGTGGGTTCATCTGCAACCAACAATGACGGTTCACAGGCGAGCGCCATCGCAATCATTACACGCTGCCTCATCCCACCACTCAGTTCGTGAGGATGCTGATTTAGCTTCTCCATTGGATTCGGGATGCCAACTTTGTCCAAAAGTTCAGCGCTTGCTTGGATGGCTTCTTTTTTAGACATATTTTTATGAATCATTAATGGTTCTCTTAATTGATAACCAATTGTCAATACAGGATTCAGGGCGGTCATCGGTTCTTGGAAAATCATAGATAGCTTATTTCCGCGTAACCGTTCCATTTCCTCTTCTTTCTTTCCACTGATGTCTTCCCCATCTAAATAGATGGATCCGTTCGTGACTTCGCCATTTGGTGGCAATAAACCCATCAAGGAAAGCGAAGTGATACTTTTTCCAGACCCGGATTCCCCGACAATACATAATGTTTCTCCTCGATCAACCGAGAATGAGATGTTCCGAACAGCTGGCAATTGGCCATCTGCTGTTCGAAACTTAACCTCTAAGTTTTCGACTTGAAGTAAATCTGTCATCTGAGACACCTACTTTCTGGATACCGGATATAGTGACCACATTCCAGTCGGATCGACAACTAACCCTTCAACAGATTCGTCATAACCCACCGTCACCACACCATGTTCCATGACTACCCATGGAGCAGCTTCGATCGCAAGCAGGTTAGCTTCATGTAACTTTTCTTTTCTGACCTCTTGATCGACAGATTGTCTAGATTCTTCGACCAATTGATTAAACTCACTGTTATCGAAACGAACATTATTGGAAGCTCCGATATTGTCAACGTGTAAATTCGGGTAAAGCAGTTCACTGCCGTCTGCTGTACTATTTGCCCAACCTAAGAATGTCATGTCAAAATCGCCATTTCTGGCAACGTCTAAGAAGCTAGCCCATTCCATTGTTTCTATGGATACGTTGAGACCAATCTCGGAAAGTTGGGATTGGACGATTTCAGCCATTTTCATATAGTTATCACGGTTAGCAGCAAGAAGTGTGACCTCTGTTCCTTCATAACCATTTTCTTGGATGATTTGTTTTGCTTTTTCTGGGTCATATTCATAACCAGCCGATTCTGCTTCTTCATCATAACCAAATACTTTTGGACCAATGATGCTTTCGTTGTAAAGGCCAAGACCGTTCAATTGTGATACGTAGGCTTCTTGGTTTACACCATGAGCAACTGCCTGTCTGAACTCCAAATCACTGAATGGCTCTTTTTCCATATTGAATCCTAAGTAAGAAACACGTGTCCCTTCAGCTTTCTGTACTTCGATTCCTTGAAGGGATTCGACACGATTGATATGATCAGAAGGGATTTGGTCAATAAACTGGACTTCACCAGTTTCTAGCATGGAAATCGCAGTGGATGTTTCAGGTACGACTTTATACGTCACCTTTTCCAGTTCAGCTGGTTCTCTCCAATAATCTTCATTTCGTTTTAAGACTATTTCATTTCCTTCTTCCCAGCTTTCAAATACAAACGGGCCAGTACCGACGGGCTCTTTATTGATGTCGCCCTCTTGGTCTGCAGTTGGACTTACGATCGCCGCGTTAGTATGACTAAGCGCCGCAAGCATTGGGCCATAAGGTTCTGTCGTTTTTAAAACAACCGTATACTCATCCTTCACTTCAATTGATTCAACCGGTTCAAGCAACGATGCACGAGGAGCTGCACGATCTGGATCTTTCAATTGATCAAACGTGTATTTTACCGCTTCGGCATTGAATGGTGTTCCATCGTGGAATTCGATGCCTTCTTTCAATTTAATTTCCCATGTATTTTCATCAGGTGTTTCATAGGACTCTGCCAATAGTGGTTCAGGTTCTAATGTTTCAGGATTTTGTGTGAACAATGTTTCATAGACTTGATACGTCACATTGGAAGAAACCGAGTCATTTGTATCAATCGGAGAAAGTCCAGCGGCATCGGAAGTCGTTGCGTAAGTAATTTCTGATGATCCTTCGCTAGTACTCTCAGCACCTTCAACACTTCCGCCTTCTCCACTGCTGTCACTGCTACTACACCCTACGAATATGAGTGATACTGCCAACAATAGCAGCACCAAACTCATTGATTTTTTAATTTTCATAAACGAACGCCTCCAAGTTTTTTATTTTACATCCATGTTTGGATCTAACGCATCTCTTAGTCCATCACCGACTACGTTAAATGCGAAAACGGTCAACATAATAGCAATCCCTGGAATGACAGAGATGTGTGGTGCATCCCACATGAAATCTTGTCCAGCTGCGATCATTGCTCCCCATTCCGCTGTAGGCGGTTGTGCACCTAATCCGAGATAGCTTAGCGCTGATGTCGATAAAATAGCCGTCGCCATTCTCATTGTTCCGTATACGATTAATGGGGCTGTACAATTTGGTAGGACATGTTTAACGAGAATTCGCAGATCACTGGCGCCTACTGTTCGCATCGCCTGGATATATTCCTGATTTTTGATGGATAACACGCTACCCCTGACGATTCTTGCACAACCAGGAATGGACCAAATACTGATGGCGATCACCACATTCACTAGACTTGTGCCTAACATGGCAATGATCAACATCGCAAGCAGGATCCCTGGAAACGCAAAAAGTAAGTCTACAATTCTCATGATGATGTTATCTAACTTGCGATAATATCCGGCAAGCAATCCAAGTACAATCCCACCGATCAAACCAATTCCGACAGAACTCAGTCCGACGACCAAAGAGATAATTGCACCGTGCGCGATTCTTGACCACATGTCTCGTCCATAGTTATCGGTGCCGAGAAAATGACCTTCTGACCCAACACCTAATTTAGTGCTTTCTAAGTTTTGTTCATAGGGACCATAACTCGTAATGAAAGGAGAAAATACGGCAACGAGGACAATCATTGTAATGATGATCAGCCCGATTAAGGACAGTTTGTTTTTGACGAGGCTTTTAAGGACCTCCACAAAACGACTTTGTTTCTTTTTCTCTGATTTCAACCCATCTTTTGTTTCGGCAACTGCAGAAGACATCGAATCCCCCCTTCTAGTCATAACTGATTCTTGGGTCAATAAGCGTATATACAATATCTACAATTAGGTTTACGACGACGAAAATTCCTGCGACCAGTAACACGGTACCTTGAACGATCGGAAAATCTCGTGCTGCAATCGCATCAATCATTAACCGACCAATTCCATTGATCGCAAAAACCTGTTCAGTCACAATCGTTCCGCCAAGTAATGAACCAAAGTTGATTCCGATAATGGTCAAAACGGGTATCATGGCGTTCTTTAAGGTGTGTACCCAGATCAATGGTCGTTTTCGGACACCTTTCGCTTTGGCCGTCCGAATATAGTCGGAGCGAATGACTTCAAGCATCGAGGACCTTGTCATTCTGGCGATCAATGCCGCAGAAGCTGTTCCTAGCGTGATCGCCGGAAGAATTAACTCTTTCATTCCGTCAAGTGTATAAAAAGGTGAATTCAAACCACCGACAGGTAATATTTGCAAGTTAACGGAGAAAATCAAGATAAGGATTGTTCCGAGCCAAAAGTTCGGGATCGAGACACCGACTAATGAAAAAGTCGTACTCGTTACATCTGCCCACGAATTCTGTTTTCTCGCTGCGATGATCCCGGCAACAATTCCGATAACGACGGCAACAACCATACTTGCTACCGCTAACTTCACCGTTGTTGGAAATCGGGTAAGAATTGCCTCTGTAACCGCTTGGTTTGTTTGATAGGAATAGCCAAAATCACCTTGCAAAATACCACCAAGGTAATCGAAATACTGCACAAGCACTGGACGATCAAGACCCATGCTATCTCGTATGGCCTCCAAGTCTGAGGCTGTCGCGTTCGGCCCTCCGATTACTGAAGCTGGATCTCCAGGAGCCAAATGCATACTCATAAATACCAAAAACGAAATACCTAATAAAAGAAATACAAGTTGAATAAGTCGACGGCCGATCATCCCCAGCATTTCTTCACCCTCCTCTCATTCAGCAAACTTTCTTGCTTTTCAATAGATTCTATTTTACAAATGTTCAAAAGTCAACCTATTTTTCAGAATAAAATTAATTATTCTAAAGAAAACGATTACAATAATAAGGTATTTGGGTTGTTTTGCCTACTTTTTGTTATTTTTAGTCTGTTATATGAAAAAACAGTAATAGGAGATAGATATTAGCTAAGAGTGAGACTCTTAAGATGCCGCTAGAGAGATTTCGATTGGAGACAGTCCGTTTGTTTGCTTGAAAATGCTGATTGCAAGTCAGTTTATTGTGTACTTGCCATTGAACAATTGCTCAATGACCGCTATTCGTGGGGCGGTCGGGTACAGGGGGTTGAGCAGCCGCTCAATGACTGCTACTCGGGGTACGGGTGCGTACAGGTCGTTGAGCAATCGCTCAATGACCGCTACTGGAGAGGTAGGCTCGTACAGGTCGTTGAGCAGTCGCTCAATGACCGCTACTAGAGAGGTAGGCTCGTACAGGGGGTTGAGCGCTCGCTCAATGACCTATGCTGTAAGAACACTCTCGTACAGGTCGTTGAGCGCTCGCTCAATGACCGCTACTGGAGAGGTAGGCTCATACAGGTCGTTGAGCAATCGCTCAATGACCGCTACTGGAGAGGTAGACTCGTACAGGTCGTTGAGCAACCGCTCAATGACCTATACTGATGCAGTTTTCAAGTACAGGTACTTGAGCAACCGCTCACCCTACTACGGATAGGCTAGGGTGATTAGATGTGAGTAATAGTCGATTATCAAGAAGGGAAATTACGATGGATAAAAGCATCTTACACGTTAATGCGCGGAGCCAATATAAAAAACCTCCATCCTATTCGGACAGAGGTCAATCTGGGTATCTAGTATTCTATTATTAATACGTTTTTAGTTTAAATTAAATCGTTGAATCTGTTTATTTAAGCTCTTCGCTTGTTCTTCCAAATCATTGGCAAAATGATTGACGTTTTCAATCGTGCTCGCCTGTTCTTGGATCGATGCGTTGACTTCTTCAGTGCCTGCGGATGTTTCCTCAGCAACAGCAGCAACCTCTTGGGACTGTGAAGCTGTCGATTGGATGGCAATCAACTGTTCATTCACCAATTCAGAAATGGCATCAATTTCTGTTGCTACTTCCTCAACGGAATCAGCAACCTCCTCGATTGCCGTGTTGGTTTTAAAGCCGTTTTCTGATTCTTTTCTTGCTGTATCAACGTTTTCATTGATCCGAACTACAACATTATCTACATCCTTCTGAATAGCCGCAATCAATTCAGAAATACTGTGAACCGCTTCAGCACTCTGGTCGGCCAGCTTCCGAATTTCTTCGGCAACCACCGCAAAACCTCTTCCATTCTCTCCTGCTCGAGCGGCTTCAATCGAGGCGTTCAAGGCAAGTAAATTCGTTTGCTCCGCAATATCACCGACCATCGTAATGATCGTTTCTACTTGCTTCGTATTCTCTTTCAAACGATTTACATCTTCCAAAGAAAGCTCCTGGTTCTCCGCCAACTGTTGAATGCCGTCAACCAATTGATTAACGACCGTTTTTCCATTTGCTAACGTATTCAGCATCGAATGTGATTTTTCTCTGGAGGTAGTCGCCTTTTCTTGCACATTCTCTGCTAGCTGGGTAATTCGGTCCACAGCTTCAACAGTTTGTTGGATTGCCTCAGAAGAACTTTCCGACCCACTGGCGATTTCATTGGTAGCCGAGCTGATCGCATTTGAGTAATTCGCAAGTTCATTCGAAACCGACTTCATTTGCACGACTGTTTCGTTCGTATGTTTAAAATGTGTATCGATATTCGATACTGTTTCTTTTAAATTGGTCAGCATCGTATCGAAGGCAAGACCAAGCGCACGAATTTCATCATCGGATTTGTAAACTTCGATGGTTTGATTAAGATTTCCATTCGCAGCTTCCGATGCTGCTCGTTCCAAGTTATCCAATGGCTTCGTGATCAGCCGGGCAGCAAAAAATGCCAAGATTCCAGACCAAATAATGCCCAGAACTAGTGTCAGGATCGTAAACACTTCCATGGAAACAGACCAAAATTCTGTCACGTAATCATAGACCGCGTACAAAAAGAGTGCACTGACTGAGTATGTAATAATTGCCAAAACCGTTGTGAAGATCATGAGTTTTAACCGAAGACCAAAGCGGTATTTTTTCTTCATTTTGTTTCCCCCGTTTTTATGTAAAAATGAATCTACCAAAGTACCTATGCTAGTTCTTTTTCCCTACATTCATTATAGCAAAAGGAAAATCTTTACGGAATAACACGTTACGAATCATTCGACAAATCGATGACAATCAAAAACGACTGCCTATTTCTTATATCGGCAGTCGTGCAATCAGTGTTGAATAAATTCCTTCATTTCTTGTGTAATTTCTTTTGGTCGTTCTTCGGTTATTAAGTGACCGGTCTCATCAAAAACTTTAAGTGTGGCATTTGGGAGGTCCTTCGCCAATTGTTTCCCCACATTCAAGGGCGTAATCCGGTCTTGTTTGCCCCATAGCAACAAGGCTGGTGTTTTAATTTTTCGCACTTCCTCAGCAGGAAGATCACCTTCTCGGTGTCTGACCAAACGAGTCAATGATTTGTAAAAGTCCCTTGCAAGTAACGGCCGTTCATAGGCATTAATCATCTCTTGGTTAATCAATGAGCGATCGTATAAGACCGATTGCAAGGTTTTTTCGACACCAATCCGTTTCAAGTAACGTTTGGCAAACACAGGAAAAAACGGTAAGTAGGATGCAGTCACAAGCTTGGCCACAGGTTTTTTCATATATCCGGAACTGTTCAGCAAAATTAATTTCAACACTCGTTCAGGGTAGTTCTTTGCCGTGTATAAAGACACCTGTCCGCCCATCGAATGCCCGGCCAGATAAGCCTGGTTCATTTTGAAATGGTCCATGATCTTCACAACAAGATTTGAATATCCTTTAAATGAGTAATGAAACGAGGTTGATTTATCACTCTTGCCAAAACCCGGTAAGTCAAAAGCCAGTACGGAAAAGTCTTTGGCAATTAACGGGATGACTTTCGTGAAAGAATATGATGAAGCAAGAAATCCATGAATTAAAATGATCGGTGGTTTGTCGTTCAGGGAATGCTCGCAGTATATTTTCGTTTTATCGATCGTGATCATTTCTTCAGTTAGTTCTATATCGGTCATTCAGTTTCACACTCCAAACAGATGGCTATCTATCATTTTCCCTATTCACCATCAAGTTATGCTAAAAAATAGCCGGCCAAGCAGCATATACGCATACTTGAACGGCTATCAATTAACTAACCACAATCTCTACTTCCCAATCCGAATTAACGAATAGACCAATGACTTCCATTTCATAACCCCAACCTTTGATGAGGTCTACAGATCTTCTGATTTTATCTTTCTTGACCGAATCCTTAAGCGGATAACCTGCACAATCATAGTGACCTACAATCGCCAACAGATCGGAACCGTGATTTTTATACGAAATTTCGACCTTCGCTTGAATCCTTCTCCGATCTTCATCTGTTCCAAATAATAACGTCTTATTTGGTCCAGCTTCCGTAATCATATCCACATATGTCGCTTGATAGCGATCTTTCATCCACTTAATCACAGGCTCTTGTACACGCCCGTCCATACAATTGATTGCAGTGACAAATTCCTTTGCCATAGTCTCCCCCCAATAGTCTGTATTCTCAGTCTATTCTATAGGAAGGAAGCGTTACTGCAAAGCAATATCAAAAAATGAAGCAATCAACCGGATGAATTGCTTCATTCTTTATCGTTCATTTTTTTGATTAGGGTAATGGCTCGACGTAAATAGATGATTGCTAATACAGAAATCCCTATCAAAAATACAAGACCAAAAGTAATCCATAACTCACTTAAATATTGTGGAGCAGCTATGGCAATTGCAGCCAATAATAGCCCGCCAATCAATAAAAAGGTAAGCATTTTGGCGATCATCATAAAAACCTCCAAAAATATATTGACAAGAACAGTATAAAACATTATATTAGTAATTGTCGATAAAAAGAAATTGGTCATAAAAACTTTATATCACACGACTCCGTAGCTCAGCTGGGAGAGCGCCACCTTGACAGGGTGGAGGTCGTTGGTTCGAGCCCAATCGGAGTCATAATGCCAACCTCTTTGAATAGAACCTATTCAAAGAGGTTTTTTCTTATGAAGAATTCATGAGTTAGGAGGAGAATCTTTGCTAAGAAAGTTGGATCTCATTTCTGCATCTATAGGTGTTCTCTTGCTTCTCATATCCTTATTTATTAAAAATATCCAATTATCGTTTGTCGGTATTCTGTTTGTCGGAATATCAAACATTATTGAAACAATCAATCGGCCCACTCTACACAACATATTGTTTAGTATTGCTTTTATCATTGCGATGTTTTTATTTATTTACACTACAACTAAATTTGATGGATCACTAAGTTAATCTTTTATATTTTATGGGTCAATATTCCCCAAAAAGTGGGTGATTACATTGCCTCAATCACCCACCACTTCATTGACCTGCCTTATAATTTCCGAACACGAAAATGATCTTGCAACACAGCCCAGTTCTCTGGAAACTCATAGCCTAGCGACCAGTAGCTGACACCTCTTAAACCATATTCTTTGACCGTTTCATACTTGGCTTGCATGCTTCTAGCATCTTCAAACCAGACTTCATGCTGTTGGCCAGTCTCATCCCAATACCGGAAGAATGGAGACTGATAGGTTTCGTCATATTCTATGGCTGCCCCATACTGCCATGCCAATTCAACCGCCTCTCTCGGCCCGACTGTCCGTGCAGTCGTCCCTTCTACCCAAGGGATATTCCAATCGCGACCATATAGAGGAGCACCCATCAATATTTTTTCTGGTGGGATGACGGTTACCGCATAATCCAGAACGTCACGCACCTTATTGATCGGGGCAATCGCCCATGGTTCGCCACCTGCCCATCCCCATTCGTAAGTCATTAATACAACAAAGTCTGTAATTTCTCCATGTGCGGCGTAGTCGTGCGCCTCATAAAGAAGTCCCTGCTGATCGGCACTCTCTTTGGGAGCAAGTGCCGTTGAAAGTGTGAAACCTTCCGGGTGGAGTCTCGCAGCAGCTCTCCGCAAGAAGTTATTATAGTTCTCTCGGTCTTCTGGATAGACATACTCAAAATCAATATTCAAACCTGTATATCCTTTTTGCCTAATCACCTGTAGGATATTATCAAGCAATCTTTCCTGAATAGCCGGGTTACGCAATACCGCAGCGGCTAAATCTGAATCGAAAGTATTGTTCTGAAAATTGGTCAAAACGAGTAACGGATGGACGTTATTAGCCCAAGCCACTTGAATAAGCAGTTCATCTTGAAGATTCGTCAACGATCCGTCTTCTCTCATGCTGTACATGAACGGAGAAAGATAGGTCAAATTTCTGCCTAAAACAGCTACTTCTTCTGCACCTTCTTGATCCGTTCTTGTCGTGTAAGCATTCACTTCCTTCACTGGCCGATCACTTACCGGGATCCGTAATTGTTGCCCTGGAAAAAGCATCGATGGATCGGCCAAATTATTTACCTGAACAATTTGATTGATCGTCGTTCCGTAATTCGCTGCTATCTGCCATAGCGTTTCCCCTGGCTGAACGGTGTGTATCACATTTGGAATGACGAGCAAATCCCCAACAAAAATCATCCCAAGGTTATAAATACTGTTGTAAGCGCCGAGATCTTCTGCTGTTACTCCGTAGCGTTGAGCTATCTCCCACAAATTGTCGCCAGGCTGAACAACATATTCCCTTTGTGGATCTGGGACGACTATTGACTGTCCGACAACCAATACATTCGGGTCATCTAAACCATTGACCAAAATAATCTGATTGGCATCCGATCCATAACGCTGAGCTATTTGCCAAATTGAATCTCCCTGTACTACCGTATGGATATACATCATTTTCCTCCTCTAAAAATCCTGTATACCATCCTATTCATCGGGCGTTTGTCTTGTTCGTTTATTTTTAGGGGTATAAAGTTTTATATCAAGCCTGGTGATTTAGTTGGGGAGATCGATGAGACTTAGGATTTACTCGAACTTCATCCCGTTTGGTGAATTAATTGTGCCTAAAGGACTTTAAGACATCAAATCCTGTCCTTTCGTGGGTGTAGAACCTGTCTTGAGGACTTTCCAACATCGAATCCTGTTCATTCGGGGCTATAGAACCTCTCTTGAGGACTTTCCAGCATCGAATTCTGTTCATTCGGGGCTATAGAA
>CALGNY010000144.1 GCA_937958375.1 uncultured Bacillaceae bacterium | reverse complement strand
TGATTTATTTTTATCAGATGACAGGGAAAACAGAGGACGCTGAACAACTGATCGAATCGCTTGAAAACGTATACCCAACGTATGATTCACAAAAGCTAAAAATAGCAGTCATTCTCGCTCAAGTAGGGAAGTTCGAAAAGGCGATTTCACGGTTTATGAGGATCCAGACAGAGTTTGTCTCCGGATTCTTGAATTATTATTTGTGGTTTGGCCATTCACTGAAGCAGACGGGTCAAGAAGAAAAAGCCGAACGAATTTGGGAACAAGGTTGCAAAAAACATGCGGATTTAGCTGATTTTATCGAGAAATTATAATAACTTTGCCCAAACGACTCCAAACTAAGCTGAACGTTTGTCGAAGCCGAAGAAATGGAATATGATGAAGTAGGATGTTTCAAAAGGAGTGATCGAAATGACGGATGAACGTATTTATGATGTGATTATTGCTGGAGCAGGTCCTGCTGGGATGACCGCTGCGGTTTACACATCACGTGCAAATTTGGACACGTTAATGATTGAAAGAGGAATGCCTGGTGGTCAAGTGGCAAACACGCAGGATGTCGAGAACTACCCGGGCTTTGACCATATATTAGGACCGGATCTTTCAACGAAAATGTTCGAACACGCACAAAAATTCGGTGCAGCTTATGCATATGGGGATATTCAAGACATTCAAGACCATGGCGATTATAAAATCGTCGTTGCAGGCGATCAAGAATACCGTACGCGCTCGGTGATTATTGCGACAGGTGCGGAATATAAAAAATTAGGGATTCCAGGCGAAGAAGAGTTTGCCGGACGCGGTGTTTCCTATTGTGCGGTTTGTGACGGTGCTTTCTTTAAAGAGAGACGGTTATTCGTTGTCGGTGGTGGTGACTCTGCGGTTGAGGAAGGTATTTACTTGACTCGCTTTGCCGATCGCGTCACAATCATTCACCGTCGCGATGAACTACGTGCACAAAAGATTTTACAAGATCGTGCGTTTGACAACGACAAAATTGACTTCTACTGGAACACTGAAATGAAAGAAATCAAAGGTGAAGGTCAAGTCAAGAAGGCGGTCCTCGTCAATAACCAAACTGGTGAAGAACGTGAAGAGGAAATCGACGGGATTTTCATTTATATCGGAATGCTTCCACTGAGTGAACCATATAAAAAACTAGGCATTTTGAACGACGATAACTATGTTGTAACGAATGAAAATATGGAAACGAAAATTCCAGGAATCTTTGCGGCTGGCGATATTCGCGAGAAAGAATTGCGACAAATCGTTACGGCAACTGGTGATGGAAGCATTGCCGGACAGCGCGCACAATCGTATGTTGAAGATTTGATGGAAAAAATGAAAGCAACTCAAAAATAAACGTAAATGCTTCTTAATGCTGCTGTAACACGGCTGAAACAATTATCGGGTACAATGTAAGTAAATATTGACCCCCTTTATTCAATATATTTGCTTCAAGCACAGGTAGTTTTAACGAACTGCCTGTGTTTTTTGCATTTTTGTGGGTGGATGAGGATGCTCATAGGAGGCCGCTCGGTTGAGTAGCCGTGCAATCTTTCGCTGAAGCCGTGCAATAATCTCGTGGAGCCGTGCAATTTTTCGCTGAAGCCGTGCAATTCTACGTTGGAGCCGCGCAATTCTTCGTAGAACTCGCGCAATTATGATCTGAAGCCGTGCAATTCTGCAATCGACCGCGAGCCCGCACCGTGCAACTCCGCCCCCGCACCGTGCAATCTGTCGCCCGGACCGTGCAACTCCGCCACCGAACCGTGCAACTTTGCGTTCGCACCATGCAACTCCACTCCGGAACCGTGCAACCTGGCGCCCACACCGTGCAATCCCACCCACCAACGCTCCAACCAACTTCCTAAACCTCATCACAATCCAAACCACGAATCTTACCCATTGGTTAAACGTCCAATCCGTTGTATAATAAGAGAAAGGATTGATTTCAAAAAAAGGAATTAATTTGGATTGAACACGCGCCAATCAAACCATCGAACATAAATAAAACATAAAACCATAAAGATAAATTAAAACGTCTAAATGAAACAAGGAAAAGGTGATCGAATGGAAAAAAAGATGAGCAAAGTTGAATTGGTGATTGTGACGGGAATGTCCGGAGCTGGAAAAACGGTTGCCGTACATAGTTTTGAGGATCTAGGCTATTTTTGTGTGGATAATCTGCCACCGACATTGCTACCGAAATTTCTGGAGTTGATGAAGGATAACCAAGAGACGAATAAAAAGCTTGCGGTCGTCATGGACTTGCGCGGACGGGAATTTTTCGACTCGCTCTATGAGGCGCTGGATTTACTGGCGGAAGACGAGATGATCAATGAGCATGTCTTGTTCCTGGATGCAGAGGATCAAGCGCTCGTGACACGTTATAAAGAAACGCGGCGTTCACATCCATTAGCGCCGGAAGGATTGCCTCTGGACGGAATCAAAGAGGAACGCCGGATTTTGGATGAGTTGAAGGGTCGCGCACAAACGATCATCAACACGACAGGTCTTGCCGCAAAAGAGTTGCGTCAGAATATCATCGATCATTTCAAAGAGAAAAAGCAACATGTTTTTTCGATTCAAATTGTGTCATTTGGCTTCAAGCATGGCGTACCGATTGATGCTGACTTGATGTTTGATGTTCGTTTCCTGCCGAATCCGCATTATGTCGATTCGATGCGCGATTTGACTGGGAAGGACAACGAAGTGTATCAATATGTTTTCAAATGGAAAGAAACGAAGACGTTTATGAAAAAACTCAAGGACTTACTTGATTACATGCTGCCACATTATGTTCGCGAAGGTAAAAGCCAACTGGTCATCGGCATCGGCTGTACGGGCGGACAACATCGCTCCGTCGCTCTATCGGAAGAACTGGGAAAATATTTAGGAAAAGATTATACAACGAATGTGTATCATCGAGATATCGATAAAAAAAGGGGAAGAATTAAAAAATGACAAATGTGAATGGCCCGAAAGTCGTGGTCATCGGCGGGGGAACCGGGATGCCTGTCTTACTACGGGGATTGAGAAAATATCCGATCAATTTATCGGCAATTGTCACGGTGGCTGATGATGGCGGAAGTACGGGAAGATTGAGAGAAGACTTGTCCATTCCTGCTCCAGGGGATATTCGGAAAGTCATCGCTTCGATGTCAGATGTCGAGCCGACGTTAATGAAATTATTCCAGCACCGTTTCGAGAATGGGAACGGGCTATCTGGACATGCCCTTGGCAATTTGATTTTAGCAGGAATGACGTCGATCACGGGGGATTTTTATAAAGGAATCAAAGAGATTTCCAAAGTTTTTAACGTGAAAGGCCGAATCTATCCGATTTCGAATTCGAATATGTATTTGAAGGCTGAGTTTGAGGATGGGACGGTCATTCGTGGGGAGTCCCAAATTCCGAAAGTCAAGAAGCGGATCAAACGGGTTTTTTATGATTCATCGGAAGTGGAGCCTTTACCAGAAGCGATTCGGGCGATTAAGCAAGCTGAATTAATTGTCATTGCTCCGGGAAGTTTATATACAAGCATCCTGCCGAATTTGGTCGCACCGAAAATTCAAAAAGCGATTGAGCAGTCTGACGCGACGTCCGTTTATGTCTGCAACATCATGACACAAGACGGTGAAACGAGCGAATATACCGCATCTGACCACATCCGGGCGATTCACCAGCATGCCAACCAATCTTTTTTGGACCGGATCATCATGCATGACGTCGAGATTTCTGACCGGATTATCGCAGCCTATGAAAAGGAAAAGGCGGAGCCGGTCATTTGCGATGAGGAAGAAATTCGTAACCTCGGAGTTAAGGTCGTCCGTGGCAATATCGCAAACTTGCATTCTGATGGGACATTAAAACATGATGAGCATCAAATCGCAAAGATCTTGTATGAATTGGTATAATAGAGTTGATGAGATTGTTATAGAGGAGAATTTGCGATGTCTTTTGCATCCGAAACCAAAAAAGAATTAACGGCAATCGAATCCGATGATTGCTGTCAAAAAGCCGAGTTGTCCGCATTGATCCGGATGAACGGCTCCTTGTCACTTTCTAACCGAAACTACTCGTTGGATATTCAGACTGAAAATGCAGCGATTGCCCGCAGGATTTATACATTGATCAAAAACAATTATGAATTGCCTGTAGAGTTGTTGGTTCGAAAAAAAATGCGTCTTAAGAAAAATAACGTTTACATCGTTCGGTTGACCAAAGGGGTAAAAGATCTGCTTTCCGACATGAATATTTTGAAGGAGCCATTAACCGTCGTACGAACGATTTCAGATGAAATTTTGGAAAAAGACTGCTGTCGACGGGCTTATTTGCGTGGCGCATTTATGGCAGGCGGCTCGGTCAATAATCCGGAAACGTCGTCGTATCATTTAGAGATCTTTTCCTATTATGATGATCATAACGACTCATTATGCGATCTGATGAAAACATTCGATTTACCTGCGAAAACACATGAGCGGAAAAACGGCTATATTACTTATCTGAAGGAAGCCGAGAAGATTACGGACTTCTTGATCATCATCGGCGCCCACCAAGCCTTGTTGAAGTTTGAAGACGTGCGCATTATGCGTGATATGCGGAATTCGGTTAACCGACTTGTCAATTGTGACACCGCCAATTTAAATAAAACGATTGGTGCCGCGTTCAGACAAGTGGAAAACATTCGGTATATCGATGAAACGGTTGGGCTCGATTCGTTGCCGGATAAACTTCGGGAAGTCGCCGAACTGAGAATGAAGCATCAAGATGTTTCATTGAAAGAATTGGGTGAGCTATCGACGGCAGGGAAAATCAGCAAATCAGGAATAAATCATCGTCTGAAAAAAATAGACGAATACGCCGAAAAACTTCGTAAAGGCGAATTGTTGAAAAGTTAGCGGAATCCATGTTTAATGGAAGTAGTGGAGATTGCCACCGAAGACATAAAACATGCTATAATAAGTAAATGCGAAAAATTAAAGCGATTTCTTAAAGAGGGGAGTAATGGATAGTGGTTGAAAAAGAATTGGTCGTAAAAATCGATCCAGGGCTACAAGCAAGACCAGCAGCTAAATTCGTACAAGAAGCGAACCGATTTTCTTCGGATATTTATCTCGAAAAAGGCGGCAAACAAGTGAACGCGAAAAGCATCATGGGCGTCATGAGTTTGGCAATCGGGATGGATGAAGTCGTCGGCCTTCAAGCAGATGGCCCAGACGAAGACGAAGCGATGGAAAAACTAAGTCAATTCATTACCGAAAAATCATAAAACCCTCTTTATTGACGGAACTGTTCAATTGAAGTGATCGATTGAGCAGTTTTTTAGTTTTTAGGAGGAGGGGTGAACTCACATGAAATTGGAACGAACCCACAAAAATTCGGATTTAACCTACATGATTTTGAAATCAACCGACATA
>CALGNY010000143.1 GCA_937958375.1 uncultured Bacillaceae bacterium | reverse complement strand
GGCGGAATTCTTTTGATTGCGCCAACCACTTTGTCTCCTACAACATAAAGACGTAAGTCATCGCCTTCCACATGTTTTTCGATCATAATATCTTCGTTCGGAAATTGGCTTTTCAATTCATCGATGGAGAAATCCAATTCGCCTTCCGATAAGATATACGTAAAAACACCTTTGCCAAGGCTGCCGTCCTTCGGCTTGATGACAATCGGAAAACCAAGTTCCTTAGCATACTGGACCATTACGCTTTTCGAGGTATCGTTGGGGAATGATTTCCCTTCAGGCACTTGGACATCATGTTTTCTCAGAATCTCTTTTGTTTTAGTCTTATCTTTACCGATTCGTACCGCTTCGTTAGAGACAAGGTCGCCTCGCGTCCGAAAGAAATAATGTGTCTTTTCACCATTGGATAATGAAAACAATTGCCCGGGGTCATCCACAAACCATGTTTCCATTTCACTGAATTTTTCATGGTCTTTCACATGCCACTTCAACGTCAAACCTCTTCGCCAACCTTCTAACGCGATGGCATACGAATCGAGATAGTTGCCTTGAATTCCATCTAATATTTCAGGCGGAAGGTGTTCCAGCCATTGATTATCTTGCTCGTTCATTGTTGAAAGCCTCCATTATATTCTCTACGCTTTAAGTATATCGCTAAATGCGTCAAATTTCTTCCCTCGTAACAGATCTTTCGTCAATCGACTTTCGGCTTCTAGGAAACAGTCGCCTAACCAGCGATCGATGGATTCATCAAATTCATCATAATTACCGGGTTTAGGGGTAAACTCGCCGAAAACCAACCCATCTTCACCCTTCAAAAAGTCAATTCGAAGGAATGGTGAAGGAATTTGTCGGCTGATTTCATTGACCTGCTCCAATTCTTCTAGGGTAAATCCGTCACCTTGGAATAGCTGATCGTTGTATTTGCCGGTGAGTAAAGGTTGTCCTTCAGCTGTCCACCAGCAATATTGCATTTCTGGATAACGGATGATTTCCAAGACTAAAGGAGTCTTTCCATAAAAGCTATAGAATTTAAGATCTCTTGCCGGTTGCTTGGTTTCTTGGTTTTCATAGATCAGTTCTTCGTAACCCCAAGCATCTTCTTCAACCCAGCCGGTTTGTAAGTCTTTTTGCATTTGTTCGAGTAGTGCTTCGGTGCTTTGCAATGTCTGATTTCGTTTGATATCGATTATATTGGTTGCTGTATGTATGAGATAAACGCCTCGGGCACCTGCACCGTCTATTGGTTTAATGACGGTTCCATCGTTCAATGGCAACTGATCTTTCGTATAAACCTTTTCACTTGTCCTCGGTCTTCTGACATTCAGTCGATCTATGAAATCATAGGCTACCGATTTTTCATCCAGTGCCCAATCAGGAAGTGGTCCGTCCAACTGGTGCTGACGGATTCTTTTCGTCAAACTTCCTCTGAATGAAGCGATTGGTTGCAGGGATAGTGGTTCGTCTGTTAATGCACTTCGGACGAATGGCTCCGAAACATCCTCCGCTGCCATCGCTTTAATCAGGTGATCAAAGACAATCGGCTGATATTTTTTCATTTCTGGTCGATTAAATAGTCGAGTGGCGTGATGAAATGTTTCGAGATAGTTATTATCATGACGGATTTTTTGTTGGACCAGCTCTTCAATAAAGTCAATCAGATTTCCCTTTTGGTGTTCGTCCGTCAGTATTTGCATGATTTGATAGGTACTCAGCAATCGATCGTCCACACGAAGTCGGTTCAATTCAGTCTGTAAAGTGTAGATGGTCGATTGCAGGGATGCTAATTTGTTTTGTATTTCTTCGTTTGTAGGCGATTCGGTTTGTGCTTGTGATGATTTTAACCGATTCCCCATTTTCCATGTACGGCTATTTTCGATTTGTTGGATCTCTTTTTTTCCGCTATTGATTTCACGTTGAATTTGCGCAAGTTCACTTTCTAATCTGTACAGCTTTTTGGCAATTAGCTCATCATCCAATTCTGGATCGTCATAGGAAGCTTGTTCGAATGATTTAGTTGGTTTTTTCATAACAATACGCCTCCTTTGCGTATGGATGGAGTAAGCTTTCAATAAAAGTTTGGTACGCTTTTGGTTCTGTTTTCGCATCTGGCCAATCCTGCTTGGACAAGTGGATGTTCCGCATTTCACGTGCGTGCTTTTCATATAGTTTTTCCCGTAATGTGTTGTCAGCCACATACCACTTTCCTTTTCGGTTGAAGTAGTGGAGTAATCGGTGAGATGACAATCTCACTGGTTGGATTTTGGTTGATTGCATACTTTTTTCGTCATGCAAAATGACTTTTACAGTTTTAGCTTCAATCTCCGGGATATATTTTTGTGTCTCTTGTAAGCCGTTCAAGCCGTAAACGAATAGTAATGAACAAGCTACTCGCTCGCCATAGGTCACCATTTGAATTGTCTGACCATCGATCAACTCTCTGATGTTTGCGTCAATCTTTCTTGACGCTTGACGGTCATATTCTATTATCTGGACGAGCCCGATCCGCTTTCCTAGCTTTTTTAGAATCTGAAGCTCATGGATCAGTTGCTCATTCGGTTGGCGAAAATCCGTTGCGATTAATAGATCGAACTGCCGTGCCTTCCATTTTTCTTTCTTACGTTC
>CALGNY010000142.1 GCA_937958375.1 uncultured Bacillaceae bacterium | reverse complement strand
AGTTCGAGCAAATAAAACTAATTTATTTCACCCAACTCAGTAAGTGCACGGAGTTCGAGCAAATAAAACGCTAGATCGGATATTAACCAACCAATCAATTAGATAAAAAACAGTCGATCCCCTAACCCAAACCAAAAACACTCCCTCACCACCGAGGGAGTGTCCTTTATTTTCTTCCGAATAATTTTTTCACCTTAGACATAAAGCCTTTTTCTTCGTCGAATGACATGAGTGGGACGGATTCACCGAGAATTCGACGGGAGATGTTGCGGTAGCTGATGGATGCTTTCGTATCGGGTTGGAATGCGACAGGTTCTCCGTGATGGGAAGCTTTGATGACGTCTTCATCATCGAGAACGACGCCGAGCAAATCAACCGATAATGTAGAGACGATATCATCGACACTCAGCATGTCACCGCTGTCAATCATATGCTTACGGATTCGGTTAATAATGAGGTGAGGATCGCGTAAGCCTTCTTTTTCTAATAGCCCAACGATCCGATCGGCATCCCGAACACTGGATTTTTCTGGGGTAGTGACGACAATCGCTTTATCCGCACCTGCTACAGCGTTGGAGAAGCCTTGCTCGATACCGGCTGGGCAATCGATCAATATGTAATCATAATCAGGCTTCAATTGTTCGACTAAGTCCTTCATTGCTTGTGCAGAGATGTCATTTTTATCATTCGTTTGGGCAGCAGGCAATAGATGCAGGCAGTCAAACCGTTTATCCTTGACTAAGGCGGTTTGTAGCTTACAGTTTCCATCAATCACATCAATAATGTTGAAAATGATCCGATTTTCCAAGCCTAATACGACATCCAAATTCCGCAAGCCAATATCGGTGTCGACTAAACAAACCTTTTGATCTTGTAACGCTAGAGCGGTTCCTATATTCGCTGTGGTTGTCGTTTTGCCGACTCCACCTTTTCCGGAAGTGATAACGATTGCTTCACCCATTCTCGATACCCCTTTCTAACCGATCGATAAGATTTGGTCGTACTTTCGGTAGATAGTTTACTTTTTCTACTTCTATCATATCATTTTCAAGATTAATATAAGCAAATTCACGGTCCGAACCTTCTACATCATAATCAGGGGACCGGCTGATTTTGTTGGCGATTCGAAGTTGACTGGGATTCATATGTGCAGCCACGATGACACATTCTTTATTCCCTTTACACCCCGCATGAGCGATGCCTCTCAGCTTTCCGAAAACATAAACATTTCCGGAAGCCATAACCATGCCCCCAGGGTTGATATCACCTAAAATTAAGGCATCCCCGTCAACTTGGTGGACTTGTCCGGAGCGAACATTACGGATGGCGGGTTTTACGGCCAAATCGTCCAATTGCTCCGAGGCTTCCTCAGTCGTCAACACATAGGATTGAAATTGCTTAATCCGATAACTACTATGCTCTTCAACCATCTTCCGGATTTTCGCCTCTTGATCAGGTTGTAAATAACGATATTGACTATGTAAAATCAATTCCGTCCGATCGCGATCATCACTTGTATCTAACTTATTTTTCAATTCATTCAGCAGCTGTTCAAAAGAGCAATCATCATCCAAATATACGGTGATGCCCTTTTGGGTCCCTTTCATTAAAACAAGCTGACGGCTATCATTCATCATGGGTCACCCCGAATTTTTGTTCTCTATTTCTCTATTCTACCAAAAAATCACGTTCGTTTGGCTTGTTCTCCCCAATTCGTCAATTTCTTTGAGAAATAAGGGAAAATAATCAGGAAAAATAATAGATTGATCATGACTGTTGGCGCTAACCGTTCCAATAAATACTCTTGTAACGGTAAATCGATGACACCGATCAACAAATACGTTCCATAGATCAAAAACTCACTCGCGATCAACGCATAGAAAACGAGTAACAATGTCACCAAGAAGTTCACATGCAATAGCTTTTTAAATAAATGCACACCGTATAAAGAAAGCCCATATGCCAACAAATAGACGCCTAAAATGTCGGTATAGACCATTTCAGAAATAAATGCAAAAAGAGCCCCATAGAAAATCCCTGCATACGTATGCTCTTTATCATAATAAAGAATAATCAAAACTGAAAAGACAAGGATCCAATGAGGGATATAAAACAATTCCAACAACAAATTATTCGGCAACAAACCTGTTGCTACACTCTCAAAAACTAACAAGGCAAACAAAATCAGAGGAAGAAATAAACCCTTCATGTTACTCTTCCTCCTCATCAATCACCGGAGAGTGAATTTCTCGGTCGACGACCATCAAATGATTGATATCATAAAGATTTGCCGATGGTTTGACATAAGCGATTTTCGTCAAACCGTATTGGTCCATTTCGACGCGTTCAACCGTTCCGATCAATAATCCTCTTGGAAAAACGCCCCCGAGTCCAGAACTGACAATGGTTTGTCCCTCTTCAATATCTACTTCATCTTCTAAATCTCTGAAAATCAAAGACTCTGTCTCTTCGTCGTATCCTTCAATCATACCGAATACAGAATCATCTCCATCAGCGATGACACTAATGCGGTTATTTTCATCAAATCCGCTAAGCAATTGAACCGTTGACGTCAGTTGGGAAACTTCGATGACTTTGCCGACCATCCCTTCACCAGAGGTCACGGCCATATTGACTTCGATTCCATGCTGGGCGCCCTTATTGATCGTGATTTGCTCAAACCATCGTTCCGGGCTTCGGGCAATCACCGTTGCTTTGACATGACTATAATCACTGAGAGACTCTTCCATTTCGGAGAGGGCTCTCAAATCTTCATTTTCTTTTTTCAAATCACTGATCTCAAACGCTTGTGCCTTTAACCCTTGTAATTCACTTTTCAACAGTTCATTTTGTTCGTAAACGTCTTGAACATCATTGATATCCTCAATGACATCCATGACCAAATTTATGGGTGAGTGGATGATATTCTGAAAAAAACCAACCGTATCTAAAACAAAATCACTGACCATATTTGAATTCTGTCCGGCTCTCATCGAGTAACCGATTAATGCGACAATGATAATTAATGCGGTCAAAAATACGATCAGTTTTCTTTTTCGAAAAAACGAAGGCATAAAACTAGCACCTACTTAATTTAATGTGTTTCTTTTTGCTACGTATGGTGAACTTTTAAAGTGTTCGATATGGTCTAATGCTTTGCCTGTGCCAATCACAACAGAATCCAATGGGTTTTCAGCGACGAAAACCGGTATGTCAATTTCTTCACTGATTACTTCATCCAGCCGGTCAAGCAATGCACCACCACCAGTCAAAATGACACCGCGGTCCATAATATCTGCTGCCAATTCAGGCGGCGCTGTTTCGAGCGTTTGTTTCACCAACTCAACGATTGCTTGGACTGGTTCTTTTAAAGCAATCACGGTCTCATGATTCTTGATTGTTATCGTCTTTGGCAACCCGGTAATCAGATCGCGGCCACGGATATCCATTTCTTCATTATTATCTAATTTCTTTGCGGATGCAAGTTCTGTCTTAATCGATTCAGCAGTCGACTCTCCAATAAGCAGACTATAATTCTTGCGGATATACTGGATAATTTGTTGATCCATTTCATCTCCTGCCAACCGGATCGATGAGCTGGTAACCGTTCCACCTAAAGAAATGATAGCCACTTCTGTTGTTCCGCCTCCGATATCAACGATCATGCTACCCGTCGGTTCCCAGACCGGCAAACCCGCTCCAATCGCGGCTGCAAATGGCTCAGCAATCGGTAAGGCATGTTTGGCTCCTGCTTGCCTTGTCGCATCAATGATTGCTCGCTCTTCAACCATCGTAATGCCTGAAGGAACACACACCATCACATTCGGTTTACGATTAAACAGCGTGCGTCGACGTTGAATTTTATCGATATAATAATTCATCATTTGTGCAGTCGTATCGTAATCTGCAATCACGCCATCTCTCATTGGGCGAATGACCGATAACCTGCCAGGTGTCCGCCCAATCATCTGCTTGGCTTCATTCCCCACAGCAACAATTTCTCCTGTGTCATTATCTTGTGCAATCATGGAAGATTCACGAAGTACGATACCTTTGCCTTTTAAGTATACTAATGTATTGGCTGTACCTAAATCAATCCCAAAATCTTTTGTAAATAATGATGTTGCCATCTTGATCGTCCTCTCTCATCAGACCTTTTTACTAAAAGGTACGTTCCAACTATGTCAAACATGAATAAGCGCCCCAACAAAACGATATTTTGCTGGACGGCGCTTGACTATCCGTTTTGTAATTCAATTATACGCAATTCGGGTGAAAATAGATAGGTCTAAGAGTCTCATATTCGACAGATTTTCACAAAATTTTATGCCAAAATTGGTTGAAATCAGATACATCATTCGTTAGAAAAATCAATCTACTAAATATATCCTTTCTCCTTTAAAGACACAAACTTCCGATCACCGATGACCAAATGATCCAATATCTCGATTCCTACTAATTTTCCGGCTTCACAGAGCCGCTTCGTTACTTGGATATCTTCCTGCGATGGAGATGGGTTACCTGAGGGGTGATTATGCGCGCAAATGATCGAGGCGGCAGAACGACGAACCGCTTCCCGGAAAACTTCACGCGGATGAACAATCGAAGCATTGAGGCTTCCGATGAAAATCGTCTGCCGATGTATGACTGTATTTTTAGTGTCTAAATATAAGCACACAAAATGTTCCTGTTTTAAATGCCTAAGTTCGTCCATCATATAATTTGCGCCATCCTGGGGGCTTCTGATTACGTATCGGTCAGTCACTTTGAAGTGGTGAACACGTCTGCCCAATTCCAAAGCCGCCAGAAGCGTAATCGCTTTTGCTTCACCGATCCCTTTTATTTCAGTCAACTCATTAATCGTGGCGTCCTGAAGTAATGACAGCCCTTCAAAATGCTTCAGAACGCGGATGGATAAAGATAAAGCTGAGCTCCCTCTCGTTCCACTCCCGATCAAAATGGCCATTAATTCTTGATTGGACAACGCTTGCGGTCCGGCTTTCATTAATCTTTCACGCGGCCGGTCATCCTTTGGTACGTCCTTGATAAAAATCGTTTCTGTTTCCACTAAAGTCGCTCCTTTCAAATCTGCTTGCTCCTTTATTGTAGAACGTCCTTGAAAGGAAGACAAAGAGCGAAAAACGCATCATACTGGTCCTAAAACGAGTTTATTTGTTCGTTTTTTGCATCTACGGGCACGATTAAAAAGTTAACGGGATTATTCAAGTTCTGACAAAAAGAATAACAAACTTAATTGCGCGGTCTTCTCTTCCATGAATTCTCCTCCAGATTCCATCGACAACTCTTGGATCGCACTAACATATCGCTGATTCTCTAAGCTTTGAGGCATTGATTGGACCCAACCACTCCATGAGTCCATGGTAAATGAATTGGTTTCAATCAAAGCCAACCCACTGTCTAACCAAGCCTTCTCTTCCTCCGTCGCTTGAAATCCTTCTTGAGATAGCTGCCACTCTTTCGTCAAGAAATCTTCTAACCGAACAAGTCCTTGATCCTCTAGCCAACTGATTGCTTGTGTCTCTTCATCACCCGAGGAAAGGTAACCGCCAACGACGTAGTAGCTCTGATCCCTTTGGATGATGAAAGCAGGTAGGCCAACCGTCTCTTTAAGCATGGACAGATGTTCCATCGCATTCTCTTCTGTTGAGAATAACCCGTATTGAATCAATTTAAAATGCTGTGGCGTCATTGAAAAGCTAGCTTGTCCATTCTCTTCCGTTTCGTCTTCCTCTTCCGTTGTGACTGGAAGCGCCTGCTCTCCATTGGAACCAGATGGCTCATCGGCCGTAAAGTCTGAGAAAAAGTACATGAGTCCGACACCAAATATTAAGCCAATAACGATTGCAAACAATACCGGCTTCAGCCACCCCAAAAGATCTTGCTTCTGAAAAGAAGGCTTTCGGTTTTTTTTCGGTGTCAAATAATGTTCAAGGTCGTGCCTCGAAGACTGATTCTGTTTCTTATCATGGGTGATTGCAACGCGTACCTTTCTTTCCTCATCCATTTTTGTCTACCACCTTTTATTCTAGTGGGTTCATCCTAGCATAATCGATAGGAAAAATAAGATGATTTTTGTCTAAAGAATTCATCAGATTTTGACAAAGATAGCAAATCAAAAATAATGTTTGAAAATTCAGACCTTATGGTACAATTAAACTGACTTTATTCATTCGCATTTTTCAACTACTGGGGGAATTTAATAGAGTAAAGAGTAAATGACACGGAGGATAAGGATATGGAAATGCAAAAACAGAAAGCCGAAAAAATCTTTGAAAACGTTACAAAGAAAAAACAAATTCACGAATCGGTTCTTTTCATTGAAAATTCTACTGGAGATACTTCCTATCGGTTTGGATATGGGGGTAAGGATACGAATACGCCATTTTTAATTGCAAGTATCACCAAACTGTTTACCACCACTTGTCTATTCATATTGATGGAAAAAGGAAAACTCTCCTTACATGATGAAATTTCAAGGTACTTAGATCAGGACCTCATAAGGAACCTACACGTCTACAAAGGGAACGATCACTCGAATGAGCTCAAAATCTCGCATCTCCTTTTTCATACGAGTGGTTTACGAGATGTGATTGAGGAAGGTAGCAGCAAGTTGAAATTGCGTGCTCTTGAACAAGATGAGCAAACTGAGTTACATGAAACCATTTTGCAGACAAAAGAGATTGAACCCTATTTTGCTCCAGATGCCGGAAAAAGAGCGCATTACGCGAATATAAACTTCGAGATTCTCGGTAAAATAATTGAAACCATTACTGATTTACCATTGGAGCAAGTCTATGCCCGATTCATATTTACCCCCTTGGGACTCAGAAATACATACTTGCCAAAGGACGAGAATGATTTTATCCCATCAATCTATTATAAGGACATCACCTTTGACCATCCCAAATCACTTTTGAATATTCGAGCAAGTGGAGGCTGTATCTCTACGGCTGAGGAGTTAATAGTATTTATCAAAGCATTCTTTCACGGAAAGCTCTTTAAGCAATCTATCTTCGATGAACTCGATGAAAGGAATAGGCTACAGTCTTCTATGCTTCCGATTCATTATGGGGCTGGCTATATGCGAATTCCGCTAAGTGGACTTGCGACGCTTTTTATGGGGAAAGGTGAGCTAATGGGCCATTCTGGTTCAACAGGTTCCTTCGCATTTTATTATCCAGAAAAGGACTTGTTTATCGTTGGGGATGTCAATCAAATGGTGAATCCCGCAACACCCGTACGATTGGCGATGCGACTAGCGATGACATTTGAGGATTGAAGGAAGATTTGACCTTTCAATTGAGCAAAAACGATTAAAAGAGGTTGAGACATTACTAATTTACTCATCTTTGAATTTGAACAATGCAACATTGAGCGAAGGAAATATACGTAGACTCCTACGGGTCGGCTAAGTTCGGTCACGTCCTGTGACCAACGCCGACACTCACACGTCCTGTGTTCGGAAGAAGGGCATAGGTGAGACCCCGGAGTGCTTTAGCACGAGGAGACTCACCAGCTCCCCGTTGTAAAGAAGACACTGCGATTTATCGCAGATGTCGCCTT
>CALGNY010000141.1 GCA_937958375.1 uncultured Bacillaceae bacterium | reverse complement strand
GATATGTGCCCGCCGACAGATGATATGCGACCTAGTACGAATATATGAGCCTAGGAAACTAAAAAAATACGCATCCCCCCTTGCAGTTTACGTTAACGTAAATGGTAAACTATAATCATACGAATTTTCAGAAAAAAGGAGGCGGTTCATTGGCGAAAACGTATACCATTTCTGAGGTTGCGGATCGGTTTGAGGTATCTCATCGGACGATTCGTTATTACGAGGAGATTGATTTGATTCATCCAAAGCGGTCGGACAATGGACAGCGGATTTTTACAAAGAAGGAATTGACTCAATTGCAGCTGATTTTTCGTGGGAAAAAGTATGGATTCAAACTCGATGAAATCAAGGAAATGGTACTCCTGTTTGACGAGGATCCGACGGGGAGGGAGCAGCTGAAGCGGACGATTGAGTATGGCGAGGGGAAAGTGAGCGAAGTGACGCAGCTGATTGAAGAACTTCAGACGCTCAAAAAGGAAATGGAGATATTTTTGCAATCGTTTCGAAAGGAATTATCCAAATTAGAGGAGGAATCGAAATGAATTTATCGACATTATTGAGAACGCATGCGAATAAGCAGCCGGATCATGAGGCTTTGGTGAGCCCGCATGAGCGGGTCAGTTACAAAGAATGGGACGAGCGGGTGAACCGTGTTGCGAATGGATTAAGGAATTTGGGCTTCAAGGAAGGCGAAAAAATCATTATTCATCTGCCGAATGTGCCGGAATTTTTATATTTGTACATGGCGGCGGTCCGTTTGAAGGGACTAGCAATACCGATTAATGCGAAGCTTGCGCCGAAAGAGATCCAGTACATTATCGACCATAGTGAAGCGAAATTCTTTGCGACTCATGAGTTGTTATTTGAAGCGGCGAAGGGCTTACCAAACGACAATGACCTGACGTTTATCAAAACTGGTGAATCGGAAGGTGTTTGGTATTCGGTCGAACAATTGCTGACTGAAGAGGCTACTCCGATTGAGTGTGATGCGACAGAAGATGATGAAGTATCGATTTTATATACGTCCGGGACGACTGGAAATCCAAAAGGCGTTGTTTTCACACACCGAAATATTTTGACCGTGGCGACGATGATCGGTATCGAGATGCCGATGAACGAAGATAGCCGGGTCCTTCACATGATGCCGCTCAGTCACTCGGCACCACTGCATTTATTCATGGGAGCTGCGCTTTACACGGGTGCCACACATGTCCTGGCCCCGACGTTTACGCCAGATTTGTTGCTACAGATGGTTTCCCAAGAAAAAGTTACGCATTTCTTCGGAGCACCTGTCGCTTACTTAATGACGGCGAAGCACCCTGAAATTGATCAATATGATTTATCCTCAATGGAATATTGGGTTTATGGCGGTGCACCGCTTGGCAAAAACGAAGTCGAATTGGTCAAAAAGAAATTCCAAACCGATGATTTGTGGTGTGTTTACGGATTGACGGAAGCCGGGCCGAGTGGAACGCTACTCAAAGCGGATGAACATGGTGAAAAATCCGGTAGTATCGGTCGTCGTGCGGCCCTCAATACAGAGATCCGACTGGTGGATGAGCATGGAAATGATGTGCCACAAGGTGAGCCGGGTGAAATCATTCTTCGTGGGGAAGGAACGATGAAAGAATATTATAAAGCACCTGAGAAAACAGCTGAAACGCTGAAAGACGGGTGGTTGTACACGGGTGATGTGGCCGTGCAGGACGAAGACGGTTATTTCTGGGTGATCGACCGGAAAAAAGATATCATCATTTCGGGTGGTGTCAATATTTATCCGACCGAAGTGGAGCATGAACTGATTCAACATCCGAATATTGAAGATGCCGCGATTGTTGGTGTCCCGCATCCAGAATGGGGCGAAACTGCCAAAGCATTTGTGGTGCTAAACGAAGAAGTGAATGACCTCAAGGAAAGCTGCCAATCTTTCTTGAATGGTCGAATTGCAGATTATAAAATTCCAAAACTTTATGAAGTAGTGGAAGCGCTACCAAGGAACGCGACAGGCAAATTGCTTCGGAATCAATTGAGAGAATCGGCTGAAGAAATGGCTTAAATATATACACATCTAGGAGGATGCGAAATGGATGAAAAGAATTTTTACACGAGTGATCCACTCTTACAAAAAATCTTGAAAAAATATTTGCCGGAAAAATTTTATGCGTACGCGGATGAAAAGCTGACGGAATTTGGTGAGCGGGTCGCAGGTGATATAGACCGTCGTGCTGTCCATA
Source organism: uncultured Bacillaceae bacterium (assembly GCA_937958375.1). Taxonomy (GTDB): domain Bacteria; phylum Bacillota; class Bacilli; order Bacillales; family Alkalibacillaceae; genus Allobacillus. The sequence goes on along the minus strand of CALGNY010000141.1, from coordinate 1,429 downwards.
CCGACCGGGAGGGGCAGCCGCGGCTTATCAAATATGACAAAATGGGTAATGAAGTCAACGAAATTTGGGTGAACGAAGGGTATCGGGCGACAGTGAAAGAAACGTATGAGACAGGGATTGTCGGTTACATTCATAAAGAGATCCCAGAGCTAGGCCAACCAGGTAACTACCTGTATTCCTATGCACAAGGGTATTTGCTTTCTCAATCCGAACCAGGGTTCTATTGCCCAGTCACGTTGACTATGGCGACGAGCTATTTGATCGATCACTATGCGGATGAACCACTTCGCAAAAAATATTTGCCACATGTTGTGGCGACAGGCGATACCGAGCTATACGAAGGCGCGACATTTTTGACGGAGCGACAGGGTGGCTCAGATGTCGGTGCCAATGAAGTGTCAGCTGAAGCGGATGGCTCGGATGAATTCGGGAAAATTTATCGGTTGTCTGGAGAAAAATATTTTGCGAGCAATACCGGGATGGCGGGTGTTGCGATGGTGCTCGCCAGAATGGAAGGCGCACCTGAAGGAACAAAAGGTTTGAGCTTATTCCTAGTTCCTTGGGAAGAAAACCGGCTGGATAACCGGGCGAAAGTACGCCGATTAAAAGATAAGCTAGGGGTCCGCGCGGTGCCATCAGCCGAGGTGGAATTCGACCAAGCGAAAGGGTATTTGGTCGGTGATCCGACGCAAGGGTTTAAATACATGATGGAAGCGTTGAATTTATCCCGGGTATGTAATGCGGTCGCATCGCTTGGAATTATGCGTCGCGGCTATGTTGAAGCAAGGGATTACGCTTTTGAGCGAAATGCTTTCGGCAACGCCCTTTCCAATTATCCGATGGTTCGGGAAACATTATCTCACCTGGCTGCGAAGTTGGAAGTGGAGATGACCGCAACGTTTGAACTCGTCGATCGGTTCGACCAGGTGATGTTAAAGGGTGCGAATCCAACAGATGAAGAACGCGCGATGCTCCGGCTTCTGATTGCGATATTGAAGAAGGAAACAGCTGAGCAAGCCATTCATTTTTCTCATGAATCAATTGAAATGCATGGTGGAAACGGCTATATCGAAGACTTTGTCACGCCTCGTTTGCTACGTGATGCCCAGGTTTTGACTGTTTGGGAAGGGACGGCAAATATTTTAGGCTTGGAAGTCGTTCGGTTAATGAAAAAATTCCAGATTCACAAATTGTTTATTGAGGAAATGACTGTGCGATTAGAACAGTTAGGCCCTGAAGCTACGTCACTCAAGGCGCCAGTCGAGCAAGCCTTGCATCAATTAGTTGCAATGCTTAAAAAAATACAGGGACTTGATGAACAAACACAACTCCTTCATCCGAAGAAGCTGGCTAGACAAATGACGAAAATTTTTGAAGGCGTCGTCGCATTAGAAATGGTTGACGCAAATGACCCACGCTCACGTGCGGT
>CALGNY010000140.1 GCA_937958375.1 uncultured Bacillaceae bacterium | reverse complement strand
AACCGAGAATGGCGGTGAGATGCACTGTCAGCGACATTCTCTTCTTTTCTGAACCAAGAATGGTGGTGAGAGCGCCATTTCTTCATCAATCTTTTTTAAATTAACAAATACATAAAGGATGTTGCCATTCCAAAGTAGATCAATACTGAAATGATATCATTAATCGTTGTAATAAATGGGCCACTAGCAACTGCAGGATCGATTTTTAATTTATGCATTAGTAGTGGTAATAGAGAGCCTGCAATTGTTGCAACAAATAAAGAAGATGCAATCGAAATGCCTACGATAATTCCTAAATACGTATGCTGTAACCAAAATAAGATGATAAGAAAAATAACTATTCCACAAGTTATACCTGTAATCAAACCAGTTAACGATTCACGACGTAACCGTTTGAAAAATCCTTCTTTGGAAATTTCTCCAGTTGCCAATCCACGTACTGTTACAGCTAATGCTTGTGTTCCTGTGTTCCCTGCCATCCCGGCGATTAACGGGATAAAAATCGCTAATATAGCGACTTGATCTAGAGTTTCTTCAAACTGCCTAATGAGGCTGGCAGTGATTAAACCTAAAAATAGCAAAATGATGAGCCATGGCAATCTTTTTTTAGCTGCATTGACCGCAGATTGATCGCCTGGTTCCATGTCTGTTACGGCAGCAAGTTTGGAATAGTCGTCACTCGCTTCTTCATCCATGACATCTAAAATATCATCAACCGTAATAATCCCTAACATATGGTTTTTAAAATCTACGACCGGTAAAGCAAGAAAGTCATAATCCTTCATAAGGCGTGCGATATCTTCTTGATTGTCCCCAACATAAGAGAAAACAACGCGATCACTCATCACATCGCTAACTTTTGTATCACGCTCACTAATAATTAAATCTCTTAACGAAATAACACCGACTAATTTTTTTTCATCATCGACAACAAACACATAGTAAATCGTTTCCGCATCAGGCGCGGCTTCGCGTAAATGCGCCATTGCTTCCCGGATGGTCATATTTTTATTGATGACAATGTATTCGGTTGTCATAATACTACCGGCTGTTTTTTCTTCATAATGCAACAAGCTGCGGATTTCGTCTGCTTCTTCTTGATCCATCAAAGTCAAGAAACTGGCAACTTGATTTTTCTCGAGTAAATTTAAAATATCTACTGCGTCATCTGTCGGTAAATCGTCTAATATTTTTGCAGCATAATCCGGTTCCATTTCCAACATACGCTTACTGAAAAACTCAAAGTCCATATGCATACTGAGCTCCGCCATTTCTTCAGGCGAAAGGTATGTGTAAATTTGAAAACGTTCCTCTTCCGAAAGTTCCTCAAAGATACTCGCTTGTTCATATGGATGAAGCCCTAAAAATTCTTCTCGAAAGTTTTCAATATGGTCGTTTTTCAAAATGCTCAATATCGTAGAAAATTGTTGTTCTCTATTCAAATCAAACTTGTCTTCATTTTTATTTTCCATCAAAATACCCTCCTCAAAGAAGCCAATTCATAGTATTATTGTATAGTGGTTTTAGAAAAGTAACAAATCACACACCTATTTAAAATTGCTGAAATTTGGCGTATTATAGTAGAGAAAGAAACACGACCTTATGAAGGGGATTATAATGGAAAACTATTCCAAAGAGAAATATCCACTAGACTCTTTTTTAATATTTATTATCATAGCACTGATTTTAATCAGCTGCTTTACTTTATATACATTACAAGATTTTTTGCCCGGAAATATTTCTGGAATTAATTTTTACATGAGACAATTAATTTGGTTTATTGTCGGTTGTATCGCCGTCATGGCTATGATGATCTTAGATTTTGATTGGTATCGAAAAATTGCTTGGGCAATTTATGGACTTGGTGTTTTCATGCTTGCAGGGCTATTTTTCCTGCCATGGAGCCTTACAACCAATGGAGCAACTCGTTGGTATGAAATCGCAGGTCAGACGATTCAACCGTCTGAATTTATGAAAGTTTTCTTGGTCATTGGCCTGGCTCACATGATTACATCTCATAATGAAAAATGGACTCAGAAAAATTTAACATATGACTTAGTGTTGCTTGGTAAGATTTTAGCCATGTCGTTACCACCATTTGCATTGATTACGATTCAGCCTGATTTAGGATCTGCATTGGTTATTGTTTCAATTACAGGCTTTCTGACACTCATCTCTGGAATTCGTTGGCGTACGCTGCTGACGATTTTTGGAAGTGCCTTTGCTATCCTTGCCGTAATTGTCATTTTGTATTTAACAAAAACAGAAGCTTTTATCAACTTTTTAATGGATAGTCCGTTTGACCACGTTGCATATCGGATTCAAGCTTGGCAAGACCCGCATCTGTATAGTGAGGGATCTGCTATGCAGGCCATTAAGTCGATGCTTGCAATTGGTTCTGGTCAACTATTTGGTAAAGGCATGATGGGATTTGAGGTATATATTCCAGAGCGCCATACGGATATGATCTTCACAGCAGTCGCTGAACAATTCGGCTTTATTGGTGCAAGTGTTGTAATTGTTCTCTATTTCCTAATGATGTATCGAATCATCAAAATTGCATTAGATAGTAAAGATCCATTTGGGACCTATCTATGTGTCGGAATGGTCGGTCTTTTCTCTTATCAGATATTCCAAAATATCGGCATGTCCATACAATTGCTACCACTGACAGGAATCCCCCTACCTTTTTTAAGCTATGGAGGTACATCTCTGCTTGTTTACATGGCAGCAATAGGACTCGTTTTAAATATTCATTCACGTAAACGTGAATTTATGTTTGATTCCGAACAAGATTAATAGATTACCAATTTAATAATTATTCAAATGGGTGAAACTATTTCATTCGATTATACGTATGAGATATAGATTAAAAAGGGGGGATTCCTATGGATGAAGATATTCAGAGGAAAGTATTATGGATCGTAGCGGCCATAATTGTTAGTGTTATTGGTGTGTTAACAGCACTCGTAGGGCCAAATATGCTTTTGTATTACCTCTATCAATATCATACAACGCATGTTTTTTTAATTGATGTACCAATCCTCGCCAATATACTTCTCGGTGTTGGTGCGCTTTTGATCGTCGCGTTCTGTTTATTTATGATATTTGATAAAAAGCTCTTTAAAGGAATTGGAATTCTCAACTTACTCATTGGACTTGCACTATGTTATGCAAGTATTAATATGTATGTCATGTTAACGAACTCTGAAGTCATTTTAAAAGAACCAATCAATGAATATACATTCGAATGGCCAGAAGTTGAAGGGGCTTCCTTCGTATTTAATGAAACAAATAAAGAAACGACAATCACCTTCCAGCTTCCAAATGAAAGAGAAGAAATCACATTATCTCAAGATAAGGCGAAAGAAATTGGAAGGGTGAAGCGGATCTTATCGAGCAATGGAATTTCTTATGAAGAGAAAGAGATTACATCATAACCGTTTCATATCGCTCGGTAAATGGCTATAAAATTGCATTATCTTTCTCGAGAACGGGTGCCGGAAACAAACCCACTGGCAATGTAAAGCTTGTCTAGCCAGCCGCTCCCTTGAACCTCCATATAGGTCGTCTCCGAGTAATGGGTGACCGAGATGGGAAAAATGGACGCGAATTTGGTGCGTACGCCCTGTTTCTAAGCGGACTTTTATAAACGAGTAATCTGCTCTTTCTTCGGTAACTTGAAAATGAGTGATTGCTCGTTTTCCGTTTTTTGAAACCGTTCGTTCAATAATACTAGGTAATTTTCGATCAATCGGTAAATCAATGACCCCTTGCTTTTGTTTCAACTTCCCTTCGACTATGGCTATGTAACTTCGATCGATATCGGTTTGCTGTAGTAAGTGATGTGTATATCGGTCTTTTGCAATTAAAACTAAACCTGATGTATTTCGATCCAAGCGAGTAACTATATGAATTGCTTTTTGTAAACCTCTTTTTTGATAATCGAACATGACTGCATTCGCGAGTGTCGTCTGAATTGGATCATTAGGGTTTGGCAGGACAGCCATTCCACTTTCTTTCCGTACCATTAATATAAATTTATCTTCATAAACCTTTTCAAGCTTGTGCTGCATGGGTACGAGTACTTGACTTGGTTTTTCTTCTGGAAAGTTGACCTGTAACACATCCCTAGTATTTAAAAGTTCACGAACTGTCACCGGCTTTCCATTTAGCTGAATCTCTCCTTCCTCTTTTATTACTTTTAATAAGCGTCGTGAAAAAAGCCGTACGTGAAGTAGATAATCACGTACGGTTACTCTTGAATCATATGACGTTATCTTCCATTTCATTTGAGTCATTTCGATGCATCCTTCTCGCTCATTAATTATTTCCTTCTCTTGAGCTTGCAATGAATGAATCATGGACACGTTTCCAAAAAGGAAAAGGTCTGAATCTTGCAAAACGAACACGCTCTTCAGCTACACGGCATTGTATGGAATGGACGTGATTAAAATTCATCGTCAAATGATCAATCGTAATCAAAAAAGTTCGATCATTTTTCGGGCGCAAAACAGCCGTATGATGCTTTGGTAAAATCAATGGTGAGCCGACTGTTCGGAAGACTCGATTGTTGATTGAAGCCATTTCTGTAATTTGAAAAGCCTCTAATGAAGGATGGATGATGGCTCCACCCAGTGCTTTGTTATATGCAGTAGAACCTGATGGCGTTGAGATACAAAGCCCATCACCACGAAACGTTTCAAAGTGCTCTCCCTTAATCTCAACATCCAAAACAACTGAACCTTCAGCTGTTTTTACCGAAGTTTCGTTAAGTGCCAAATAACGATGCTCCTGATCGTAATCCTTTGGCCGAATAATGAGTTCAAGTAGAGGGTACTCGATGACTTGAAACGGCGTTCTAGCAATTTCAATAATCAGTTTTTCCAATTCATCTGGTATCCAATCCGCATAAAAACCTAAATGACCTGTATGAACACCAATAAATGCCGTCTCTTTTAACCGATGATTATAGCGATGGAAAGCTTCCAATAATGTCCCGTCACCGCCGACGGAAATGACTAGATCGGGAGTCTCCTCATCATATTCCATATCAAATTCAGATAAATAGCTTTTGAATTTCGATTTAATCTCTTTTGATATGTTGTCCCCTCTGCACTGTACGTAAAATTTCATACAACATGCTCCTTTTTTCACACATCAATTGTCAATTTACTAATCAGTCTTTCTTTTCTCTAAATACTTTTTGCGCGTCCTGGATTTCCTGTCGAATCTTTGACATTTCTTCATCCAACCGAAAAGCCGCTTCAGCCGCATGTCGAAGCCTCGTCTGGACTTCTTCAGGTAGTTGCCAAGCATATTTATAATTTAATGAATGCTCATTGATCGCCCAAAAGTTCATCGCTAACGTTCGAATCTGAATTTCAGCCAGTAGTTTCTTCTCTCCATAGATCGTTTCAACTGGATACTTAATTACAACATGATATGAACGGTAGCCACTTTCTTTGTTTTTTTCAATATAATCTTTTTCCTCAACGATGATAAAATCGTTACGCTTTCGAATCAGTTCGACAATCTCATAGATGTCTTCTACAAAAGGGCAAACAACTCGTAAACCCGCAATATCCTGCACTTCTTCTTCCATTTTTGAAAGAGGAATCCCTCGTCGTTTTGCCTTTTCAATAATACTTGTTATTGGTTTTACCCTGCCAGTCACAAACTCAATCGGCGAATGGCGTGATTCATAATAAAATTGTTTCCGCATGCCTTTTAGTTTAATTTTCAACTCATCGACAGCTTGCGAATAAGGCGCTAAGAAAATATCCCAGTTCATAGCTGCATTCCTACTTTCCGCATTGAACTAAAATTCCATCTACATTGTATCACAAATCTCAGAAGGTCAGAATCTTTGCTATCATGACCCAAATGTTAGATAATGAAAACAACTCGAATCCTAGGAGGTTTCGGTTGTGCAAGAGATTGAAATCGAATTGAAAAACGGTTTGACCACCGAAGAATATACATATTTGAAGAACGAACTATTTTATGACCGAACTAGCAAAAAACAAGTCAATCATTATTTCGAGACAGAAGATCTTCGGTTGAGGGAGGCAGGTTGTGCGCTTCGGATTCGTTTGAAAAATGACCAATACGTATCGACTCTAAAAGAACCTCAAGAAGAAGGTTTATTGGAAACACACGACCAATTAGATGATTCCGTTGCCAAAGCCTGGATGGAAAACGAGATCACTCTTGGTCCGAATATTCGTAAGCAATTGGATCGACTCGGTATCCAGCAAGGTGAGCTGAAGTACTTCGGAAGTTTGACGACGTACCGGTTGGAAAAGTCGATGAATGACTGTTTGGTTGTCATCGACCGAAGTCTCTATCATAAACTAGAAGACTACGAACTTGAAATCGAAGCCGGTAGCACAGCCGCTGCCCAGCACATGTTAGATTCCATCCTTTCAACATATCAAATCGAGAAAAGGCCAATCTCTAGCAAAATCAAGCGATTTTTCAAAGCGATCGGCAAAGCATAGACAACCGTTAACCAGAAGATTCGAAAGGCAATAGGGAAAACATAATATTTGATAGAAATGTGAACCGTTGCTACAATAATGAAGTATCAGAAAGAGAGGAATATCACTATGACTGTTCAGCGAGCGAACATATACGATGCAATTGGCGGAGCAGATGCGGTCAGTAGGCTTGTTGAAGCTTTTTATGCACGTGTCGGCAAGCATCCCGATTTAATTCCGATCTTTCCGGATGATTTGACGGAAACCGCTCGTAAACAAAAGCTGTTTCTGACCCAATTCTTTGGTGGCCCGAATTTATACATTCAAGAATTTGGCCATCCGATGTTGCGTGCGAGACATATGCCATTTCCGATCACACCGACACGACGAGATGCGTGGCTGAAGTGTATGGATGGAGCACTCGATGAAGCAGAAATACCAGAACCTTATCGCAGTGCCATTTTTGAACGCTTGACGATGACGGCGAATCATATGATGAACACGCCGGAATAGAATAAGGGGGAAAGGGGAAATCGATGTGGAAGAGAAGTCACCGCAGGTCATTATCAAACTAGCATCGAAGCAAGATTCCCAAATTGACCACTACCTAAATAAACCACTAGAATTGTACTTATTCATTGACCCAATGTGCCCAGAATGTTGGTCCTTTGAACCGATTATCAAGAAGTTGACGATTGAATATGGCCATTATTTTAAATTACGTCCTATTATTACGGGTTCATTAACGTCTTCTTATAATCCGACGCCAGCTTTCATACGAGAGAAAATCAATTATTGGGATGCAACAGCCAAAACAACAGGAATGAGCTGCAATCCTGATTATTGGTTGGAAAACCCTGAGACTTCACCATGGTTCGCCTCTCTCGCCATTAAAGCTGCCGAGTTACAAGGCCAACGGGCAGGAAATAGATATTTAAGAAAACTTCGTGAATACTTATTTTTGAAGAAACGAAACATTTCCGAAAAAGAAACATTACTAGAAATCGCAGAACGAGTCAATTTGGATCTGGAAGAATTTCATATTGATTTACACTCAAAGGCGGCTAAAGAAGCTTTGCTCGGTGATCTGAATCTTACCCGTGAGATGGGTGTTGAGCAAACGCCGACGATCGTGATTTTTAACCGCGAAGATGAGTACGATGGGCTGAAAGTTTCTGGCACTTTCGATTACAACGTATATGAAGGTGCATTGATGGAAGTCACGGATGATCATGTCTCACCAAGCATCCCTCCAGAATTGGAGCAATTTCTGGAACAGCATAAAGTCGTCACGACAAAAGAAGTATCATTTGTGTTTGATTATTCGATGAAAAATGCAGAAAGAGAACTATTGAAGTTATTATTCAAAAACCGTGTCGAACGGATACCCGCAAAATACGGAAGCTTTTGGAAATACGTTTATTAATTCTTTTAACGGCAATCATATTTAATCATGATGCCCCGTAATATGATAATAAACAGGAGTTGATCGCCATGCTGGCCATTCTATTCTGGTTATTATTATTGATCGGGGCATTTTTATTTAATTTACTCGGAATGATGCAACTGATTCCACGAGTTGTAACGATTCCCGTTCTGTTTTTTGTTATTTTCCTGTTCGTTTACACGCTTACGCAAAAAAACTCTATCCGGAGACATTAAGTTTGGCTTGCCTAATTAGTGAGGCTCTATCAAGTGTTGATTTTGCAATATTGCATTCGATCAGCTGGGGTTGTATTGTGGCTATATCGCTATCGACTCACTTTTTATAGGAGGTTTATCTCACTATTAGAAATTTCGTCTGTCTATTGGAAAGTTTAACACCCTATTGGAATTTTCGACTGTCTTTTGGAATATTTCATGTTAGCGATGGACAATTTAATCCTTCTATTGGACAACTCACTCGACTATTGGACAGCGCACCGATCTATTGGACATAACAGCTATTCTATTGGACGGAATTCGATTTCTATTGGACGAAATTGAAATTCTATTGGACAAAAACCGAATTCTATTAGAAAAAAAGTTCGCCTATTGGACAGCTCATCCCTCTATTGGACAACTCACTCGACTATTGGACAGCTTACCGACCTATTGTAAAACATCCGTCTCTATTTTGGACAGCACACCGATCTAATTGAAAACGTACTCGTTTATTAGCTTGTAAACCCTCCAACAATAAACCTTAAGAGAATACTCAACAGCTTGTAACGACATTATCTACATAGAGTCACAAAAAAATCGTCCTGCTACCTACCGATTCTTCGGCAAATAACAGGACGTATTTTTATTTTGCTTCGACTAATTTTTCGAATTCATCAAGCTTGGCATCAAAGACATCCAGTGCTTTATAAATCGGATCTTTCGTCGTCATATCTACGCCTGCTTTTTTCAAGACGTCAATCGGATCCTCACTTCGGCCTGCTTTCAAGTAATCTTTGTATCGTTCGACAGCTGGCTCGCCCTCTTTCAGGATCTTATCCGCTAATGTCGTCGCAGCAGCGTAGCCGGTTGCGTATTGGTACACGTAGTAATTCATATAAAAATGAGGGATGCGTGCCCATTCATAACCGATTTCTTCATCAACGTTCACATTGGAACCAAAATAACGTTTGTTTAATTCGTAATAAATGGATGTCAGCTTATCTGCCGTCAACGCTTCACCTTGTTGCGCACGCTGATAAATGTCGTGTTCGAATTCAGCAAACATCGTTTGGCGGAAAAATGTTGCCCGGAAGCCTTCTAAGAAGTTGTTCAGTACATAGAGCTTTTCATTTTTATCTTCCAGTGTGTTCAACATGTAATCATTCAACAATGCCTCATTCGCAGTTGAGGCAACCTCAGCAACGAAAATGGAATAGGAACCATACCGTTTGTTTTGGTTGGCATGGGTGTAATAACTGTGAAGCGAGTGGCCCAGTTCATGCGCCAAAGTCAGCATATTGTCGATGTTATCATTCCAGTTCATCAAAATATACGGACGGGTCAAATATCCACCCGATGAATAGGCACCGCTTCTTTTTCCTTTGGTTTCAATCCAGTCGATCCATCGCTCGTCATACGCTTTTTGCAAAATTGAATTGTATTCTTCTCCTAAAGGTGCAAGTCCTTTTAAGACATGTTCTTTCGCTTCCTCGATCGATACCTCAATTTTGGCATCCACTAATGGCGTATAAATGTCATACATATGAAGCTCATCGACATCGAGCAATTTTTTCTTCAAATCCATATAGCGATGGAGCGATGGCAGCCGGTCGTTTACCGCATCGACCAATTGGTCATATACTTTTTCAGGAATATTGTTTCGGTCCAATGCCGCTTCCCGTGCGGATTTATAATTTCTGGCTTGGGCATAAAAGTTAGATCCTTTCACCTGTCCACTCAACGTGGCGGCAAAAGTGTTCTTAAAGCTTTTATACGTATTATGCATTCCAAGGAAAGCATTTTTTCGAACTTCACGGACTTTGGAATCAAGGAAGTCACGATACCGTCCGTTCGTAAGCTGTACTTCTTCCCCATTTTCATTTTTGATTTTCGGCAATTGCAAATCAGCATTATCCAACATCATATAGACGTTTCCTGCTGTTCCCGCCACTTCTTGTGATTGGGCCAACAGAATCTCTTCCTTTTCACTCAATACATGTGGCCGGGATTTCATGATGTCTCTTAACGTTTTTTCATACGTTTTCAGCTCATCGTTTTCATTCAGAAATTGTTCGATTTTTTCATCGGACATCGATAAAATTTCTGGTGTGATAAAGCTAAACGCGCTTGATACTTCCGTGACAAAGCTTGCTGATCGGGCATCTAAATCCTGATACTTGCTGTTTGCCGTGTCTTGGTCGTTTCGCATATGGGCATAAACGCGCAACTTCTCCAAACGAGCAAAGTATTCATCTTCAAACTTGAAAACCGCCAGCAAATTTTCGGGTGAATCGCTTAGTGTTCCCTTAAATTCCTCAACTTTTTTGTATTCGTCTTTCAATGCATTGAGCTCTTGTTCCCATTCCTCATCCGTTTCAAAAATGGCTTCCAAATCCCACGTGAGTTCCTTAGGTACTTCCTCACGTGTTTTTAAAGCTGTACCTTCATCTGCCATTATGTAACCTCCCTGATTAATGATTCTTACAATTCTTTATTTTATAGCAGTTTGGTTGGATTGTAAAAAGAAATTTCCTTCACTTGGAAATGTTTCCCCTAAGTGATGAAAAATATTCCTGTCATAGATCACGGCTTCATCCAATGTCTTCGGATAACGAGGATGCTTAACCACCTGCCACCCTTCATCCGTTTTTGTAAAATAGCCAAGATGCGTCAGTTGCATCAGGTATTCATAAAGGGGATGAAGTGAGCTTGCGGCATACTGGGTCGTAATCTTTTTTTGGAAAAATGGTTCGCACGCTTGCAGTGCCTCCGTCCAAGTGATTGATTCTCCGACTTTGTGATCTTTCCAGCAATCCAGCAGGAAGTGGGCTTGCCAAACATAATTTGGTGTGAGTAACCGGGAGCTTGATTGATTCGGAAGATGAATACATGCCGGCAAATACTGAGGGTGTAAATAATGGCGATAAAGATATTGCATAAATTGGTGGTCAGTCGTGGAAGTATGCTTTCGCTGCATCGTACGAAATCGCCTCTTTTCTTTTAACCAATACGATAACAATGGATTCACTTGAAAAGAGCGAGTGTTCAGATGCTGAATTTGAAATTTTTGGATAGGGATAAAGGCTGGTTGAACGAAGCTCCGATAATCGGAAGCGTAAAAATCAGTCAGGATCGTCAGTTGTTTTTTCGTCGGTGAATAAAACAACAAAGTTGGCTGATTGAAAGGTGGCTCTGTCATGATGGAAGACTTCAATACTGGGGACAAGCGAAATGAATGTTGATGGTGGGCATTTAAGTAAGATTCTCCGAAAATCCATATCGGTAAAAACCCTGCTTCACGCATCCCTTGTGTTCTTGCCTCGAATTCTTCCAGAGAAATCGGGGAGCATTGGTATTCGAAGGCAACAGGAATGTCTGAAATTTGGGCTACCACATCAATTCGTTGGTTCACTTCCGGTAACGCAAATTCCAATGTTGATGGATAGCCCTGTTGTTGACACCATTGATGAATATCGATTTTTCCATTTAGGTGGGCTTCAGATTCCCCTTGATGATTCGGACATTCACTGTCCTGGTGATGAGCAAAATGGGGAATCTTCACTTGGCCTGCTTTCAAGATGACCTTGCTGCTGCAGACAGGACAAGTGAACGTTTGTTTCCGTAAGTCTTCAAGCGCACGATCATCTTTTTTATAGGCGGCAATGAATTGACCTGTTTCACTTTTGGCGACAAGCAACTACCATTCCTCCTTGTTTGGCTTAGAGAAGTGGTGATAGCAAGCGGAAAAGGGATTCAGTGACCCTGACGAATATCGATCGTTTATTGAATTCTTCTTCAATAAGCTCATCAGAATCGACAAAATCATTCTCAAAATCTTCTCTAAGCTTATTGATGCTTTCCGTTTTGAACAAGAAGGCGTTCACTTCAAAGTTCAAATGGAAGCTTCTCATGTCCATATTCGATGTCCCGATCGATGCCAATTCATCATCGACCAAGACGACTTTACTGTGCATAAAGCCTTTGTTGTATTCAAAAATACGTATGCCTGTTTCAAGGAGCTCTTCGTAATAAGACCTCGATGCATGGAAAACAATTCGCTTATCCGGTTTGCTCGGTACGACTAACCGAACATCCAAGCCACTTAAACTCGCGACCTTCATCGCGGTCAAAACGTCGTCATCTGGAATAAAGTATGGCGATGCGATCCATATTTTCTTTTTGGCCGAACTGATCATCGCAAAATAAAGCTTTTTGATGGTTTCCCACTTATTATCTGGTCCCCCGGCAATCATTTGAACGCCGCCTTGAATATTTTTATGGTCCAAAATTTCTGGCGACAAATAATCCTGTTCGAGTAAGTGTTCACCGGTTTCATATTGCCAATCACGAAGGAAAATCAACTGAAGGCTTCGGACGGATTCACCACGTACATATAAATGGGTATCCCGCCATTTTCCATACGATTTCACTTTCCCTAAGTACTCATCACCGATATTCAACCCACCCATAAAGCCGATTTTTCCGTCGATAACGACTATTTTTCGGTGGTTACGATAGTTGATGCGTGAGCCGATGATCGGCAACCGGACTGGTGCAAACGCCTGAACGTGAACACCTGCGTCCTTCATCTCATCCCAATAAGAATCCGGTACAATCCAACTTCCGACCGCATCGTACAAAAACCGTACTTCAACACCCTTTTTCGCTTTATCAATCAGAATATCTTTGATTTCTCGTCCGATATCATCATTCCGGACGATATAATATTCCAAGTGGATGTGGTGTTTGGCGTCTTTTAAAGCAGAAATCATCGCAGGGAACTTCTCTGCTCCATTGGTTAGTACGCGCGTATTCGTGTTAAATGAAATCGGTGAATTACCAAGCCTTTGAGCCAGACGGAAGAACATTTTTTGATGATCACCCATTTGTTTGAGCTGTTCATCATTGAATACCCGACTGACTTCATACATATGAAACGCTTTTTCGTCTGCTTCCTTCTTCTCCTCAAAACGCTTTTTCTTTTTATAGTTTCTGCCGAAAAGCAGGTAGAAGAAAAATCCGATGACAGGAAAAACAGCAAAAATAAGAATCCAGTTTAAGGTTTGCGAAGGATTTCGGTTCTCTATAAAGATCGTGAAAACAATCAGGATGGCCGAAACAATGATGAAGGCCGATACCGTTCCGATTAATCGCCCTTCCAAGAATATAAATGAAACCCAGCCTGCCAATCCCAGTAACACCAAAAAGATAACGACTTGCACCCATTTAAGCATCGTCATGCCCCACTTTATGTATACTCATTTAGATGACTGTCACTAACATACCGAAACGATCCGTTCGTTGCAACAGCCCATTATTTCATTATATCATTGGTGTTTTGGCATTTCAGTTAATATATCGGTAAGTCAGTTAATTTTTTCGCATTTAATTTTAAAATGGGCATATTTCAAAAAAATTTAGTGGTGATTCTAAAAATAAGCAAAAAAAACTGACAAAACGTTAATTTTGTCAGTAAACTAAAATGTTTCTCTCAATTGTTTCAATGCATCATCTTTGAAGATATTTTTTCCATATTCGACAAGTACGTGTATGGTTTCACTGGTTTCTTCGCCGTATTCAAGAATTCGGCTAATATAATTTTCTTGCTCAGATTCACTGAGGAATCCTTCAGGGAAGTTCACATACAGATAATATTTGTTCTCTTTTGCAAAAAGTTGATCTTCCATAAAACGTGTGTCGCGAACGGAGTGGCTGAGTGAAATGACATCTTCAAAGTCCGCAAACTTAACGGTTACCGTCAAATCTTGATCCTCTTCTGGAACCGTTTTTGCTTGAGATGCACCTTTTGCATATGCCTCTCTTTTTCTTTGCTTATGCGGCACACTATTCTCAATCAACGATTCGATTTTCTCATTCATGCTTGTTTCCATCGGTGTTTCTTCACCATCTGGGAATTCAAGCTTCGAGCCATCTTGAGAAATCTGTGCTTTCGTCACCACGATTTCCAATCCTTTATCTAATGCTTGAACTTGGATCCACAGCGGACCATCAATGTTGAACGTTTCTCGATCATTTACTTCATCCATCATTTCCCAGAAAAGTTGTTCACCTTTATCTCTGTTGTACCATATATCTTCACGTTTGAATCCACGGTCTTCGATATCTCGATAGGTTATATAAAACTTCAACGTGTTCTCGTTAATACGTTCGATTTCCATTCATTTCCTCTCCCTTCAGTCATTGTTTTGAGGAAGGATACCCGTTTCTTCTTATTAGTGTATTACCCACAATCGAAATCATTCAATCATATCATAAACGATCGAACTTACTCATATGGTATGGTATCCAAGCTAATTCGGAAACGACTATTTTGAAATTTCCATGTTTGCCCTACAGCTCTTTTATAAGACAACCTCTATATGCTTTAACTTCTATAATTGTGGTTTGAAATCCTTCATTTTCATCCTTTTTTTCTTAAGAAATGGTTTCGAATGAACACTCATTATAAGGGATGCCGAATGGAAGGACAAGCATTATGCACTTGTGTTTAAATTTTAATTTTACAGGATTCAGACTATTTTGTCACGCCTAAAATCGGAGGTCTTTTATGGAAATTTTATTTACGGATCTATTCGCTAATTTGAGTTGGGATTTATTCAAAGCTGTCTTGATCATTATCGGTCTGGATTTGATTTTAGGTGGGGACAATGCAGTGGTCATTGCACTGGCCAGCCGCAACCTGCCTCAACATTTACAAAATAAAGCGATCATTCTCGGTACGTTTTTTGCAGTTCTTGTGCGGTTCTTGCTTGCCTGTGTAGCGATTTATCTTTTGACGATTCCGTATCTTCAACTGATTGGTGGTCTGTTCTTATTGTATATTGCATTTTCCCTCTTGAACCAAGAGGAGGATGAAAAAGAAATCAACTCGTCATCCACACTACCCGGTGCCGTCAAAACGATTGTGATCGCTGATGTGATTATGGGATTTGACAATGTACTGGCCATCTCTGCCGCATCCAACCAGAACTTCCGTCTGATTTTTTTTGGACTAGCCGTGTCAGTACCTATTATCATTTTTGGCAGCAAACTCATCCTTCATACGATGAAAAAATATCCGGTCATTGTCTATTTTGGTGCAGCCTTGTTGGCTTACACCAGCAGTGAGCTGATGTTGAATGAGGATCAAGTGAAAAGCCAGTTGGCCATGATTCCAATGGTAGAGTTTACTTTGCCAATTTCGCTTGTGTTGATTGTATGTATCTATGGTCGGATGAAAAATGTTCCTTTCAAAACAGCTGAGCGAACGAGTTACCAAAAATAGCCCATTAAAAAACAGCCATGAATCGCCTGGACCATGACTGTTTACGCTTAGATTTAGTTGACCATACGTTGTGCTTCTTTCAGTTGGAAGGAACGAACTTTACGTGGCAGGAAGCGACGGATTTCATCTTCGTTATAACCTACCTGTAAACGTTTATCATCCAAAATGATTGGTCTTCTCAATAATCCAGGGTTCTCTTGGATTAATGTAATCAGCTTTTTCAAAGGCAACTGATCAAGGCTGACATCTAACGTTTGAAAAACTTTTGAGCGCGTCGAAATGATTTCATCTGTTCCATCTTCAGTCATCCGAAGAATTTGCTTGATTTCATCTTCTGTCAAGCTTTCAGAGAAAATATTACGCTCTTTGTACGGTATTTCGTGTTCTTCTAGCCACGCTCTTGCCTTTCTACAAGATGTGCAGCTTGGTGATGTAAATAATGTAACCATGCCATTCACTCTCCTTAAAGGGCTTTCAACACGATTTATAAAATTATATTGAGAAACATTTCTAGTTTAAAATGATTTTAATTTATCCGATAGATTAAGTATACTACATTAATTGCACTATGAATAGTCGGTTTAAGTAAATGTAATCAAATCTTCATATTTGAAGAGCCTTGATGAATCCGTTAACTAAATTTTACCCTACATATAAAATTATAAACCAATTTTTCGTATTTTTATTTATTTTTTTTAATTAATTTGTGAACAATCAAACGTTCATATAAAAAAGGGGCTCAGAAAATATGCAAGCCCTTTTCAACAGCGGGAATCTGATTGGCATGGAATGGCCATAGAAAAAGGATGCATATTCTGAGCAAAATTTGGTTTATGAATTGGATTGAAGCTGTTTCGCTTCTTCAAATATATTTTTTCTCGCTTGCTTACGGATTTTCAAAGCCTCTTCAACGGGTTTATAGCATTCTCCGTAAATTTCTTCATCTTTATACGTGTGAATATCAATATAGGTCCGTTTCATTTTTTCATAAATGGCAGCTTCGCTTTCGTCATCTGGTGACCAAAATAAAATCTCCATCGGATTCAATTGATCGGTTGCCAAGGATTTTTTTGCGTAACCGATTGATTCAGCATGCTCAAATCCTTCTCTTTCATAGAAATGGAGCCGTTTGGCTGTATCCGTATCCTCATAATCCACTGGTTCCACTTCCAAGATAATTGGCTTCCCTTTTTCCTTCAACCGGTTCATCAGTTGATGCCCAATCCCTTGGCCTCTCGTTTTTGGTGAAACGTATACATAATCAATAAAGATGAATTGGTCGAATTCCGCATACATCAACACGTGTTGGTCACTCTCATCTTTTCGATAAATTCCGCTTTTCTCATCTAGCAGTAGTTCGAAGTGTTCCTTTGATTTCATTTCCTCTACAGGGAAATATTCATTCAATTTCTCATACCAGCTCATACATTCGCTCCTCTTTCGTCTGATTGATTTTCATCGATATTTATGACTCAAACATGTTTAAGTGTAAGGGAAAGCGATGTGGATGTTAAATGGGATTAAGCTTGATTAAACCGGCTGAAAGAGGATTATTCGGGCTGAAGTTACCCTTAAACAAACGATTCTTATCTATTCGTACGTTCAGTCGCCGATTCTCGTATTCTGGGCAGAATTACCAAAAAAAGCTACAGAGAAGTCAGTGACTTTCTGTAGCTTTACCATTATTGTGGGTCAAAATTGACGCCTTCCGTGTAGCTATTTCCTGGATTCCAAATCAAATATTCGTAAATTCCATTGTCATATAGTGCTTGAATCTGAGCTTCCACTTCCTCTTTTCCATACGTAAAGGATTGGCCGGATGGATATAACCAACTCGCTGTGAAGTCTTGGATCCACGGTCGGGATACTGGCGGTTCATCCAGTTGTCCGAGCAGCTCATTTTCCACCTGACTATAGGCATCAACTAAGTTATATGGTTCTTTATCGGGTTCATCAATTCCGAAGTACGGCGTCCAATGACTTGGATAAATCATTGATGAAATTACGTCAACATTGTCAGCAATCTGTAAGAAGTTTTGGCCGATGCCTGGTGCTTCTTCAATCGTCGCCGTATACCCAAATATATCGACCGAAACATCGACATCGTATGGTTCCAGTTCTTCTTTTGCATAGGCGACGAATTCAGTGACCGCACGAACACGTTCTTTAATGTTGTTTAGATCCGCATCATCGAAATCGCCACGGCTATATTCAAGTTCTTCATCTCTCGTTTCAAATCCTTCCGGAAAACGAACGTAGTCAAATTGGATTTCCTGAAAACCCATTTTGGCCGCTTCTTTCGCAATGTCTAAATTATATTCCCATACCTCTTTGACGAAAGGATTGACGAATGCCTCTCCCCGTCCATTTTTCCAAACGGAGCCATTTTGTTTAAAGGACCATTCAGGATTTTTCTCCGCCAAATGTGTATCCTTGAAAACCACAATCCGGGCGATCGGATAAATTTGATCTTTTTCTAATTCGCTTAACATCTCTTGTGGGTCTTTAAT
Source organism: uncultured Bacillaceae bacterium (assembly GCA_937958375.1). Lineage (GTDB taxonomy): Bacteria > Bacillota > Bacilli > Bacillales > Alkalibacillaceae > Allobacillus. The sequence goes on along the minus strand of CALGNY010000140.1, from coordinate 2,558 downwards.
ATAGTTCTGAGAAAAATCCGCATAAGGCTTTTCATCGTCTTCCACTTTATACGTAATGTTGCCATAATCATCTTTGATATCAATGACCATCGAATTCAACGCAGTGGAATTTATCAGATTTTTTAACGAATCAAACCGTTCTCCACCTGCAGAATGGCCGGTAACATAAACACCTCGAACGGCATCTGGATATTCAAAGTCAAACTCACTTTGATAGACAAATCGAGGGACAGGATCCGGAAGAATCTTCTCCGTTAATTCGGTTGTGAATTCTGTATGTAATCCAACCGAGCTGCCTTGTTCATCTTCGGCATGAATTGTTGTTGAAATAAAAAAGATTGTCATGATTGTGATAAGTAGTTGTGTCCATCTCTTGTTGAAATTTACCATAATCTATCCCCCAAATGATCACTCTAGCATTACATTCTATTATAATACCTTTTTACCCGATTTCACACTCATTTTCGACAATCTTTTTAAAAGAATTCTTTCTACCTAATTTTTGATAGATAAAAAACAAAGCGGTTTACTATCGACCGCTTTGCTTCATGATTCTATTAAATTTGTATAAGCCTATTATCCTAGCGCGACATCCAAAATCATCATGACGACGAATCCGATCATCAAGCAAATGGAAGCAAAGTTTTTGTTTCCATTTTCATGCGATCCTGGGATGACTTCTTCAACGACTACAAAAATCATCGCGCCTGCTGCAAAACTTAGTGCATACGGTAAAGACGGTTCAACCCACGTCACAGCCAAAAAGCCGATGATGGCGGAAATTGGTTCAACCATCCCTGAAAATTGTCCGTAGCCAAAACTTTTCATCCGTGACATGCCTTCTCTTCTGAGCGGCAAGGAAATCGCTGCTCCTTCCGGAAAGTTTTGAATACCGATCCCTAAAGCAAGTGTAGCTGCTGATGCTAAAGCTGCCGTTGGTTCAGCAGCTGAAGCAACCGCTCCAAAGGCAACCCCGATCGCTAAGCCTTCTGGGATGTTGTGTAGCGTAACCGCAAGTATCAAAAGCACGCTTCGTTTTTGGCTATCTGACTTGCCGTTACTTACATGTTTTTTGTACACCCTAAGCTTCGGCAGTAACCAACCTGTGGCACCCAAGAAAATACCGCCTAATAAAAAGCCGATCGCTGCAGGCAGCCATCCAGGAAGTGCAGTTTCTTCTGCTCTGCTAATCGCAGGCTCCAATAACGACCAGAAACTGGCTGCAATCATGACTCCTCCAGCAAATCCCAACATTCCGTCCATCACTTTCGCACTGATTCGTTTCGTCGGAAAAACAAATGCCGCTCCGAATGCAGTCATAAACCACGTAAACAACCCTGCAATTAATGTCTGATTAAAGAGACTCAATTCTAAATACCAATCGACCATCTTGATGCGTTCACTTCTTTCAAATATCTAATATTTAAGTCATATTTTAATTTTATATATGTGAAATATACCAAAAGTGTTTCCTTAGGTCAACTTTTAATTAAAAATATTTTTCGAAAATTAATTATTGAGGGCTTTTTGTGAAAATCTAACCAAAAAGAGCTCGGTATCACTTATACTTACGCCCAGTCATGAGATTTTGTGCTTTTTTTGCAAATCAAATTTTCAGTTATAATGAGCAAAAAGGATGTGACAACTGAATGATCGCCAAAAAACGGCTAGAGCCTTCCGAACTGCTTTACTATAAGATGCTAGATCGACGAAAAAGTTTACCCCAACAATTAAAACAACAGTATGCTAATTTAGCGAAAGGATATCAAGGTGAATCGACATTTGATTCAATGACCGAGGAATTATCCAATGGGTTGATCCTCAATGACCTTTGTTTACAGGCCAACCGGTCGACCTTTCAAATCGATGCCTTAATGATTTTTCAAGATGAAATCCATTTATTCGAAATTAAAAACTTTGACGGTGATTACGTTTACCACGCAGACAAGTTTTATAAACGACCGAAAAGCGAAATCGTGAATCCGATTCATCAACTCGGGCGGACCGAGGCGCTTCTTAGACAAGCATTAAATTCTTTACGATGTAACCTTCCGATTCATTCATCTGTTGTTTTCATTAATCCCCAATTCACCATGTACCAAACACCACTCGATAAACCATTCATCTTTCCTGGACAAATTAAAAAGCACCTTGCAAAACTGCAAGCAATCCCTTCACAAGTGACGAACAAACATAAAGAACTCGCAAAACAGCTGATTTCCATGCATGTGAGTGATTCCCATTTCCGAAAATTATCTTATTTAAGTGAAGACCGAATAAAGAAAGGAATAATATGCAGTCAATGCTTTGCGTTTTTCGAAAAAGCAGGAAAAAAATAATTAACCTGCGATCGCTGTCATCACAAGGAAACCGTCGACCAAGCAGTCGTCCGAACCATCAACGAATTTTCTTATCTCTTCCCGAATGAAAAAGTCACAACGAACAAGATCTACAATTGGTGTGAAATCATCTTTTATAAAAGGATTAAAACAGTGCTAACTGATCATTATAAACAAGTCGGTGAAAGGAGATGGGCACATTATGTTAGACGATGAATT
>CALGNY010000139.1 GCA_937958375.1 uncultured Bacillaceae bacterium | reverse complement strand
TTTAAACCCAGAAGGTCAGCTTACTTTCCCAATAGGCGACCTGCTCACATTGTCATTTTTTCTAAACAACAAAAAACCTTGAGAAATTAATATTCCCCAAGGTTTTCAGTACATACCTACTGATTGACAATATCTCGTTTATTGAAGAAAGTCCAGGCGAGTGCCACGAATACAACAAAGTAAATGATTAACATCGTAATCGAGAACCCGAGTGTCATGCCTTCAATCAGCACATTGCCTGATTTATATTGCTGCAGATCCAAGTTTGCGAATAGCAGATATTTGGACCATTCATAACGGGAGAAAATGCCTGTGATCAAGTTTCCGCCCATTAGTATGAATACACCGATCCCGACAGCAATGGAGCTGTTTTTAAAGATGGTCGAAATCATAAAGGCCAATGTGGAGACCATGATCAGGTCAACAATGCGATAGGCATATTCAGACATCACTTCGCCGACAATTGGTACGTATTCGAAACCGTCCACTGTGCTGATGACCGTATTCGGATTCACGCCTTCAAGTCCGAAGAAAATTCCTCCGCCCAACATCGAAATGAGGAAGAGGAAAATCATCGTCAATAAGGCAAACACAAAGGTTGCAACAAACTTACTGAGTAAAATGACATTCCTTGAAACCGGTCGGATCAATAATAATTTGATGGTTCCCCATTTATATTCATTCGAGATGATGCTTGAGCCGATAATGATGGTTAATAGGCTGACGACAGCTACCAGACCGACATTTTCAAGGGTGAATTGCCAAGCACCATAGTCCAGTGGCTTAATGTCATTCTCAAGATAGTAATTGTTTCGCTCCATTAATTCATAAGAAAATGTATTGTCAAACTCAGCGATTTCTTGTTGGTACTGTTCATTTTCTTCCTGCAATTCTTCTTTCCAATTATCCGAGTACTCGGTTTGGATGGAATCAACCGAGGAGACCAGGGCAGCACCACCAATGACGAGAACTGCCAACAGGATATACATAATCCAAGTCGATTTCCGAATGTAAATTTTAAATAATTCGTTATACAGTAGTTTAAAGAAATTACTCAATGATATTCCCCCCAGTCAACTCAAGGAATTGATCCTCCAACGAGGCTTTCACGCCGGTGACACCAAAGACCGAGATGTCATGCTCCACGAGTGTTTTGACGATTCCAGGGATTTGCTTTCGAGTCAACTGGGCGACCAGCTGATTCCCTTCCTTCTCAGCTGAAATCTCTAATCCTTTCAAGACGTCAATGGTCCGATCAACCTCTTGGACATCGAAAATCACTTTCATTTCAGCGCTTTCTGCTTCCTCGCTCGTTTCTCTGACATTCTGCTCTGAAATTAATTCGCCATGCTTAATAATCCCGATCCGATCACACATCAACTCGATTTCAGATAGCAAGTGGCTCGAGATCATCACGGCGACATTTTCTTCGGCGGCAAGCCTTCTGATATAATCACGGATTTCCCGAATGCCTGCGGGATCTAAGCCATTGGTCGGCTCATCGAGAATCAAAACAGCTGGGTTATGTAAAACAGCTTGTGCAATTCCTAAACGCTGCCTCATTCCTAATGAGTAATTTTTGACTTTTTCATCGATTGCTTTATTTAAACCAACCAAACCAATGACTTCTTCAATTCGTTCTTTGGATACATCATCATACATGCGTGCAAAATGGTGTAAGTTTTGCCGACCCGTCATGAATGGATACATCTCCGGATTTTCGACGATCGCTCCGATGTTTTCTGCGGCAGCTTTGTACTCTTTTGCAATGCTTTTGCCTAAAATGAGCACCTCGCCATCGGTAATATTCATCAGTCCGACAATCATCCGGATCGTCGTCGTTTTCCCGGCACCATTCGGCCCGATGAAACCGTAGACCTCCCCTCGATTGATCTTCAAGCTAACGTCTTTGATGATTTCTTTGTTTTTGATTTTCTTCCGTACATTCTTCAATTCTAATGCTACGTTACTCATAACCTCTCCCCTTATTTGATTGCTTAATCACTAGGACGATTCAACAGCAATCTAAGTTTCAGCCAGTTTCAATGGTACCATAATTATTTTTGAAATAGTGAAACCATTTCAAATTTAACTTACTTTTTTCCGGTTTCTCACCCACGCCACAAACCACAACACAAATGGAATCGGATATAAAACAATCATATATGCATACAGATTGATCGCCGTTTCTAATCGAAAATGAATATTCGTTATATAAATCACACTGGAAACAATCAAAAGGATAAAACTAATGAATAAGATTTTTTTGAACCACTTCGAGCTAGAACGTGAGGTTCCGAGTTCATAAGCGATCCGCAAGTAAAGACTGGAACGGATATAGACGCCAAAGGTCATCAGAATCATGCCATAGATATCGAAGCGATCGATAAACCCTAAATTGATGACACGGACAATCTCTTGAGCCGGATACAAAAAATTATCCGCCTGTCCCAATCCGAAGATGGTGATGACACCTGTTGTCGTCGATGCCATCATGAGACCATTTAATAAAATGCCGATTCCCCAGAGCAAAAACATCCCTTTCTCCTTCATATTACGTATGGGAACACATAAGAGAACCAACAATTCAATCCATATACTCGTGATGATCAATGTTCCCCACAAAACGGGAGACCAGCCGAATTCTAATATCGGCAAGAGTTGTCCCCATTCTTTTTTGTTGGCATCCATCAAAGTTACCGTGTGGCCGGCAAAAGCTGATAGAATCGCCAACACACCCGCTGTCAAAGCGATTCGCTTAACGCCTTTCAAAGCCGCATAAACCATAAAAATCGAAAACCACAAGATGAGTGCCAGACGTGGCGTTTCAGGAAGAAAATCAATGAAAACGACATCAATCAATGTCGCGTAGGAGAGCGAAGACAAAAACAAAAAGTAGGCGACCAACAAGCCAATCAGCACTTTTCCACCTTTTTTCCCTAACACAAGGGTAAACAATTCAACCGGCCCTGAATCTGGGTATTTCTTTCGTACCTTATAAATCGCGATGGCGAAAAGAAATGCACCCGGAAGAGACAGCAAGATAGAAATCCATGCGTCTCTTCCTGCCACATCGAGCATGATCGGAAGAATGACAACATGCCCTATGATCGGTATGGTCATCACTAGAATGAATAACGTCTCCCATTTTGATAACATCTCAGAACTCCCTCATCTGTCATCGAAAAAATTGATACGGATTGTTGTGTGGTCTCTCCTTTTCTCGATTGATGTTTTCTTTGATCAATCCTTCGTGCGTGAGCGTGACATCGATTTGAATATCCACCGAGGCTTCGGAAAATACTTCATTCCACCGATCCTTAAATTCCTGAAATGCTTCCGGATGTTTTCGGTGGGTCTGAATACCAATCCTTGTAATATCCGTTTGAAATTCATTTTGCAAAAGGTCCAGGGTCGTTCTCATATCTGACTCGATCTTATTGGCTACAGCTTCTTCTACGCTTTCAAAAAGTTGTTCGTCAACTAATTCATCCGTTATATTATCTGCGTACGTTCCTTCTATCCTGACGTGGATTTCAGCATCGACTTGATTCCCTCGCACAATCGGTATCGTGTTCGTTTTGGCATCTGTAATCTCCAAGGCGACCCTTTCCTCCCCAAGTGAAACAGAGATATCGCCTCCCTCCACACGATCAATGAGCCAATTTAAACCGATTGATTCTTCGGAAGTCATCACGCCAACCATCCGATTTTGATTGATGACCGCAGTACCATCTATGGCTGTGATTCTTTGATTACCGACATCCTCAATGGTAATCATCGGCAAATAGGCATTCGGTACGGGGCCTTCCAATAATCGGTACAGTTCACGTATTCGAAGTGGTGAGTAATCTGAAATGTAACTAATCTGATCTAATCCTGATACGAGTTCAATGGCCATCAAGTTTTCATACAGTGTCTCGGTCTGCAGGACTTCACTCGGATCTTCCTCTGTCACAAACAAATAACTGTTCAACCGAAGCATTTGGTCTCTGCGTATTGTATCGAGGGTTTGGATAAAATGTTCATCTTCTGCAAGACGAGTCCCGATCACCCACGCTCGTGTATGTTCAAAACTGAGTCGGCGTTTGGCATATCGAATCAATTCGCGGGCACCTTCAAGCAACGTATCCGCCTGCCGGGTTAAAATCAAATGCTGGCCGGATTCCTGTCCTTCTGATTGTTCGCCACCCTGTCCCGCCGGTCGGATAATTTCCACACTGGTGTTCAGCATTCCGTCTGCTTGATCTAGCCCGACCCCATGAACCATAGCAACATCATCGAGTTCTTGATTACTCCAACAACCTGTTAAAAAGAATAAACACGTGATTAGAATGAAGATTTGTTTGATCATTGTTTTTCCCTCGTGTCTGGAATCGATTGAATTCGTTTAGAGCGTTTATTCGGAATGCTTTTTGGCCGATGTCTCATCAGACGAATCGGAACGCGGACGAATGTGTCTTTCCAATCTTTAAAATAAATCGGAGCAAACGGCGCCATATAAGGAACACCCATGGAAGACAGTGAGACCATATGGGTTAAAATCGCAAGTAACGCAAGAGAAAGTCCAAATGAACCAAAGAGACTTGCCGATATAAATAATAGAATTCGTAAAAAAGCGGTGACATCGGCTATCGGTGTTACGACAAACGCAGCAATATACGAAAATGAAACGATGACAATCGTCGGTGCTCCAATCAGTCCTGCTGATACGGCAACATCTCCTAGAATCAACGGACCGACGATACTGATTGCCGTTCCGATTTGTCTAGGCAATCGAACACCGGCTTCCCGGACGATTTCAAACATAAAAATTCCAATAAACACTTCCATGGCAAGCGGAAACGGAACCGTTTCACGGGCTTGCACAAGTGGAATGATCAAATCGGACGGGATCAGTGCTTGGTTAAAATTCAATGCGGATATATACAACGCCGGTACCGTAATGCTGATGAGAAATGAGATAAATCGAAGCAATCGGATCGCCGAACTATAATATGGCCTTGAGTTATAGTCTTCGACGATCATAAAATTCTCAACAAATAAATTAGGTACGATGAGTGTAACTGGTGACCCACTAACTATAATGACGACCCTTCCCTCCAGCAACATGCCTGCAGCCTTATCGGGCCTCTCTGTATTTCCGATTGTCGGAAAAATGGAATAGGGATGGTCTTCAATCAATTGCTCAATATCACCCGAAGAACCAATTTGATCGACTACGATTTTTTTTAAGCGTTTTTTGACTCGGTTGATGATTTTCGGGTCACAAACACCCTGAATGTATGTGATCACGACGTTCGTTTGGGTATATTCACCAATTTTCATCGACTCAAATCGTAAGTCGGGATGAGAGATTTTACGTCGAAGCATCGACATATTCACGCTGATTGATTCAATAAAACCTTCTCTAGGTCCACGTACGGTTTGTTCCGTCTCCGGTTCCTCGATCGACCTAATTTCAAAATCTGGAATGTCGATAAGTAGTCCCTGTCCACTATTTTGAACGAGCAAGAGTGCTTGTGCGCTTAACACTTGATAGAGGGCTTTCATCAAATCTGTTTCCGTACGCATGTTTTTTACCGCTAGCATGTTTTGGATGGAATCTAAATCTTTATTCGGCCATTGTTCGATGCCTGGATGCTGAAGCGGAGTCAGAATGCTATCTCTTTTTGCCTGCTCATCTACTAACCCATCGATGGCTACGAGCATCGCATCGACCGTTTCGTTTGCGGATACACGGATACTGAATTTCGTTAACATGACATCCATGCCATCGCCGAGGATTTCCTTGATCATTTTTTCATTCTTCAATAAGTTTGTGGAAATTGGTACGTTCTGTTGGCCGGAAGCATTGTCTTGCCCTTGCCCTGAAAACTTTTTCTTGATTTGTTTCAGCCATCTGGATAGATTGGACTGGCCATTCGTCAAGGTAAACCCTCCCTTTTAGTTCAACATGACTTACCGATATTATTCGTTTTAAGGGTACAATTATGTAATTTGTCTACAAACAGCTCATTTCTATCCTACGAGAGAGGTGTGTTAATCTGAATATGGATGAATCGTTGAGATCGACACAAAATATCTTACATAAAAAGGTGTGGTTGACATGAGCATGGAGAAATATCGGATTAACCCAGACAAAGGACTCGAGTTTGGGATCTATACATTAGGGGATCACATACCGAACCCCCGAACAGGTGAACGAATTTCCAATCAACAACGAATTCAAGAAATCATAGAATTCGCTCAGTTAGCTGAGCAGGCTGGGATTGACTTTTTTAGTGTGGGAGAAAGTCACCAAGAGTATTTCACGACACAGGCCCATTCCGTAGTATTGGGAGCAATTGCCCAGGCAACGGAAAAAATCAAAATCGCAAGTTCTTCAACGATCATCAGCACGCTCGACCCCGTACGCGTTTATGAGGATTTTTCAACAATCGATTTGATTTCAGATGGCCGTACCGAAATCATTGCCGGACGTGCTTCACGTGTCGGAAACTTTGAATTATTAGGCTACAGTTTGCGCGATTATGAAGCTTTATATGAGGAAAAATTCGATTTGCTGCGCTTGATTAACGAAAATGAAGTCGTGAACTGGGAAGGTGAATACCGTGCGCCACTCAGAGATGCGAAAATCATCCCCCGTCCAAAAGAAGGATGGTTGCCGATTTGGCGTGCGGTCGGAGGACCTCCAGGCAGCGCAATGAAAGCCGGGCGTGCAGGGGTACCGATGTTTCTAGCGACACTTGGCGGACCAGCGACCTCTTTCAAACATTCCATTGACGTTTACCGGGAAGCCGCAGCAAATAGCGGACATAATCCTGACGACCTCCCGGTTGCTACAGCCGGATTATTTAACGTGGCAGAAACGACACAAAAAGCGATGCAGGAAGTGTATCCGAACATTAACCAAGGCATGCAATTGACGAATGGCCAAGGTTTTCCGAAACAACATTTTGCACAGGGAGCGGACAAGCGTGATGTGCTGAATGTCGGAAGCCCACAAGAAATTATAGAAAAAATCTTGTATCAACACGAAATGTTTGGCCATCAACGCTATATTGCCCAAATGGATTTCGGCGGTGTCACCCTCGACAAATTGAAAGAAAAGGTCGAAATCATCGGCAATGAAATCATGCCAGCCATCAAAAAATATACCGCAAAATCATAGGAGGAAATAGAATGAAGATTGTTGCCCTTTCCGGTTCCATCGTCGGTTCAAAAACCCGTACGGCGATGGATTATACCGTTCAATCGTTAGCTGAAAAATACCCTGACCACCAGGTGACCTTGCTTGATTTGGCAGATTATGAGATTCCATTCAGCGATGGACGCAACTATTTGGATTATGATGGAGATGCAAAATATGTGACCCAAACAATTATGGAGGCCGACGCAATTATTTTCGGCACACCCATTTTCCAAGCGTCCATCCCTGCGACATTGAAGAATATTTTTGACCTACTGCCTGTGGATGCTCTCCGAGACAAAGTCGCCAGTATGCTCGTGACTGCCGGCTCGTCAAAACACTATTTGATCGCCGAGCACCACTTGAAGCCGATTTTAAGTTACATGAATGCACAAGTCGTTCAGTCTTACGTCTTTATTGAAGAAAAAGACTTTGACCAAAAACAAATCGTAAACGATGACGTCTTTTTCCGCATCGACCGCCTGGTGGAAGACACCGTCGTGTTGGCAGAAACCTATCAGAAGATCAGGGAAGAAGAAGATA
>CALGNY010000138.1 GCA_937958375.1 uncultured Bacillaceae bacterium | reverse complement strand
TCATTCCTCGATTTACTTTTTTATCGCTGGGACATACACCCCTTTCGTATTGATCGCTGTTCAAGGGGGGCTAGGCTGGACATTATTTGGGATTGTTTGGGGATTGGCGATTGCCGGAACCGTGTTTAAAACGTTTTTCGTCAAAAAATACATGCATGCCTCAACATTCCTTTATATTTTGATGGGGTGGCTAATCGTATTCGCGTGGAGCCCATTGTCAACTTCGATGTCCGCTGAAGGATTGAGATTTTTGGTTGTTGGCGGCGTACTTTATACGGTCGGTGCAATCTTTTATATGTGGAGAGGCTTCCGTTATCATCATGCTGTCTGGCATATATTCGTTCTGGCTGGCTCTGTCGCACATTTTTTCGCGGTAATATCTTTGCTCGGATAAGGACCCATATTGTATAAAAATCCACTTGATGCGAAAACTCTTACTAATCTTTTTGAACGAAAGGTGATCAGAGTGGAAGAATACGATATCGCAAACCTAAATGGTAAAACAATCGAAGAGGTTCGATTACTCGAAAAGAAGTTAAGTGATACAATCGGTGAAGAGGTCGTTCTGATTGCATACAAAAGCCAGTCAGAAGAAGAGGGTTCTTCAACCATGTAAACGACAGACAGCTAAACGAAACAAATGATTTAACCCCAGTTGGAAACTCTAGCGAGTCCCTAACTGGGGTATATTTATAAATTTGAGGCTATCTTGTGAAATCGGTATGAGCAGGATGTTAAACATAAAAAAGCTGTTCTGATTTACGATTAAGTAATCAGAACAGCTTTCTACTTTTCCATTAGCGACGTTCTTTGATTCTTGCTGCTTTACCACGTAGGTTACGTAGGTAATAAAGTTTCGCACGACGAACTTTACCTTTACGTACAACCTCGATTTTGTCGACTCTAGGGGAATGTACTGGGAATGTACGCTCTACACCAACGCCGTAAGAAATTTTACGGACGGTAAATGTTTCGCTGATTCCGCCACCGCGTCTTCTAATGACGACCCCTTCAAATACCTGAATACGCTCACGGCTGCCTTCAACGACTTTCACGTGAACTTTCACTGTATCTCCAGCTCTAAATTCAGGTAGGTCTGTACGCAACTGATCTTGAGCAACTTGTTTAAGAATTTCTTGCATTCTGCTCACTCCTTCCAACTAATGCTCTTACTTTCTATGAAGTAGCGGAACATCGTTATCACGCTTAAACATCTTAAGCACCTAATAAATATATCATAAGGAACCCATAGATGCAAAGAAAATTTGAATCTATTGGTCGTTTTTGAGCTGTTCGAGATAGCGTTTTTGATTTTCCGTCAAATTCGTTTCGTCAATCAAATCGGGTCTGCGTTCAAGAGTACGTTTTAACGATTCAACCTCACGCCATTCGTCAATTTTCTTATGGTTACCCGAGAGTAAAACTTCCGGAACTTTATGTCCTCTGAAATCACTCGGACGTGTATAATGAGGATGTTCCAAAAGATGCGTAGAGAATGAATCTTGTTTGGCAGAATCATCATTCCCCAATACACCCGGCAATAACCTGACGACGCTATCGGTCACAACCATGGCACCTAGCTCACCACCCGTCAACACATAATCTCCAATCGAAATTTCATCGGTGACGACCTGTTCACGGATTCGCTCGTCGTATCCCTCATAATGTCCACAAATAAAAATCAAGTGGTCTTCCTCAGCGAGCTCCTCAGCCTTTTGTTGAGAGAATGTTTCACCTTGCGGACACATTAAAATTACACGTGGAGTGGATTCGGCTTTCTCCTTGACGTGCTGAACAGCATCAAAGATCGGTTGAGGGCTTAAGACCATTCCGGCTCCACCGCCATACGGGTAATCATCGACTTTCTTATGCTTGTCCTCTGTAAAGGCTCTGAAATCAATCAGCTCGTAGTCAAAATGCCCGGCTTCATGTGCTTTTTTCAAAATCGATGCGTTCATGACACCAGAAAACATTTCAGGAAACAACGTTAAAATGTCGATTTTCATTCCGTCAGCAATCCTTCCATATTCTCGATGATCACTTTTTTCTGTTCAACGTCAACCTCTTTCACGACCGGTTCAATATACGGAATCAAGGCGTCTTCTTTTCCGTTTCGCTGAACGACCCACACATCATTGGCGCCAGGTGAGAGAATTTCTTTGATCGTACCAATGAATTCGCCGTCAGTCAGATAAACATCACAACCAATGATTTCATGAAAATAATATTCATTTTCCTCAAGCGCATGTTGGTCTTTTTCGGAAACCTTCAAGTACCCGTTTTTCATCCATTCTACGTCATTGATGGAGTCCAGACCTTCGAACATCAATAAATCGAATTGTTTATGTTTTCGATGGCTCATGACGATGAGTTCTTTTGGATCAGCTTTTTCATTTTCAAAAAAATAAAGTTTGCTGCCGGGTTCGAACCGTTCTTCAAAATCCGTGGTGGCAATCACACGTACCTCGCCTCTCACGCCATGTGTATTGACGATTTTTCCGACATTAAAATAGTGTTCGTTCATGCAAATCACCCATTAATTTTATCTATGATTCCATCTTTGATGACGATTTCGCGATTCCCTGCAATTTGATCCCATGAATCGCCAACAGAGATCTCTATGATTTCTTCTACTTCACCTTCGACGATTTCACTGCCCATCGGTAAAGATTCCAGTTTGTTCAGCTGAAATTCACACCAATCAATCTGCCGTTTTCGTCTCGCCTCTTCTCTTTTGAAGCGACTTTCCACCTGATTCGCCGGAAACTTTTTTTGATGAAGCATTTTCTTCTTCTCGAATTGCAATTGATCTAGTTCGTTTCGGTGTCTGATGAGCCGTTTTTCGAACTTCTGTTTTAATTTTTCTTTACTGCTCGGTGTGATGACTTGCTTGATTTTCGTTTTCCTTAAAATTTTCATGACATCCCACCCTCGTATGTATCTCATCCATCTATACGTATCACACGGATGCCCGGAAATAAACATGATTAGATGCCAAAAAAGGGAAAGGTTTCTTTCCCTCTCCCCGTGCTACATAATGTCTAAAAAGATTTTTTTGTTTTTATTGGAACCCGCGGCATAGACAACCGTCCGAACTGCTTTGGCAATTCGGCCGTTCTTGCCGATCACTTTACCGACATCATCCGAATGGACAGTCAAATGATAGCGGATTTTTTCATCCGTTTCTTCAACTGTCACGTTCACTTCTTCCGGATGATCGACGAGTGGATAGATTATCGTTTCAATTAAGGCTTTCATGATCTCAAATCCTTATTTATTGATTTTTTGATTATGAAATTTTTCCATGATGCCCTGTTTTGAGAATAGATTGCGAACCGTGTCACTTGGTTTTGCGCCTTTAGACATCCAGTCCAATGCTTTCTCTTCGTCAATAGAAACTTCAGGAGTTTCCGCAACTGGGTTATATGTGCCGATTTGCTCGATAATACGTCCATCACGAGGTGAACGAGAGTCTGCAACAACTACACGGTAAAAAGGATTTCTTTTTGAACCCATTCTTTTCATACGAATTTTTACTGCCATTTTTACACCTCCATTAATCATTCATATCACAAGTCTAGATTGTATCAGATAAATTTTAGTCTGTAAAGGTTTTTTACATTACATGAAAGGTAAATTGAGTCCTTTCTTTTTCCCTTTTTTCGGACTGGTCATTTGTTTCATCATTTTTTTCATTTCTTCAAACTGTTTCAACAGTCGGTTCACTTGAGAGACGGACGTGCCAGATCCCTTGGCAATCCGTTTTTTCCGGCTTGCGTTGATGACGGAAGGCTCGACACGTTCTTCTTTGGTCATCGATTGGATAATCGCCTCTACGTGTGCCAATTGTTTATCGTCCACTTGAAGGTTTTTCATGCCCTTCATTTTGTTGGCACCCGGCATCATGTTGATCAATTCATCGAGTGGCCCCATATTTTTCACTTGGTCCATTTGTTCAAGAAAGTCTTCAAAGGTGAAGGACATGGATTTGATTTTCTCTTCCATTTCCTTCGCTTTCTTTTCATCTACTTGTGTCTCAGCTTTTTCAATTAAGCTGAGTACATCGCCCATACCGAGAATACGGGAAGCCATTCGATCCGGGTGGAATGGTTCCAATTGATCGAGTTTTTCACCCATTCCGGCAAACTTGATCGGTTTTCCTGTCACAGCCCGGATGGACAAGGCGGCACCACCACGTGTGTCCCCGTCTAACTTCGTCAATACGACGCCCGTAACATCCAATTGCTCATCAAAGCTTTCCGCCACGTTCACCGCATCTTGACCGGTCATTGAATCAACGACCAAGAAAACTTCATCCGGCTCGACGGATTGTTTGATTTCCTGAAGCTCGCCCATCAGGTTCTCATCAATATGCAACCGACCGGCGGTATCAATGATGACATAATCATGGTGTTCTTCTTTCGCCTTTTCGATCGCTTGGTTCGCTATATCTACAGGGTTTGCTTCCGTACCCAATGAGAATACGGGAAGATCAAGCTGTTTCCCTAGCGTTTCCAATTGGTTGATGGCAGCTGGACGGTAAACGTCTGCAGCGACTAACATCGGTTGACGGTTGTGGTTTTTTCGTAAATGGTTTGCCAGTTTTCCGGTTGTTGTTGTTTTCCCGGCACCTTGAAGCCCAACCATCATGATGACTGTGGGTGGTTTGTTCGCAACCGCAATTTTGCTCTGTTCGCCGCCCATCAATTCAGCCAATTCTTCCCGTACGACCTTAATGACCTGCTGACCGGGCGTCAAGCTTTCCATGACTTCCTGTCCAACTGCACGTTCCTTAATTTTCTTAATCAAATCTTTAACGACTTTAAAGTTAACGTCCGCTTCCAATAAAGCAAGTCTGACCTCGCGCGTCATTTCTTTGACGTCTTGCTCAGATACTTTCCCTTTACCAGTAATTTTCTTGATTGTATTTTGCAGACGGTCTGCCAAGCCTTCAAATGCCATGTGCCAAAGACCCCCTAATCAATATTTTCCAGTTGTTTCAATAGTTCTTCGGTCCGTTTCATTTCGTTGTTTTGGAGTGCTTCTTTCATTTGTTTGATGATCTCGTTTCTTCGCTCGAATTTTTCGTAAAGACCGAGCTTTGA
The DNA here is from genome assembly GCA_937958375.1 of uncultured Bacillaceae bacterium. Taxonomy (GTDB): domain Bacteria; phylum Bacillota; class Bacilli; order Bacillales; family Alkalibacillaceae; genus Allobacillus. Next base: position 33,867 of record CALGNY010000138.1, on the reverse strand, counting down.
CTCATAATCTTCAAGCGCTACTTCTGTACGTTTAATATTATCATAAATCGCTTGTCGACTGACATCATATGTCTCAGAGATTTCGCCTAATGAATAGTCCTCCGAATAATAGAGATCCATATAATTTTTTTGCTTATCGGTCAACAGTTTTTGATAAAAATCAAATAGATAATTGATCCGTGTCGTTTTCTCCAGCATTGGAAATTGCGCCTCCTACTCTTCCGCACGTTCATCAACGAGGTCGCCGAATAACCCATAAACGAATTGGTGGGCATTGAAACGTTGTAGGTCGGTAATTTGTTCACCAAGTCCAACGTATTTCACCGGTAACCCCATTTCATGGCGGATCGCAAGTACGATTCCGCCTCGCGCGGTACCATCCAACTTCGTCAAAACGATGCCTGAAACATCGGTTGCTTCTTTAAATGTTTTCGCTTGCGCCATCGCGTTTTGTCCTGTCGTCGCATCCAATACGAGTAACGTTTCGTGTGGGGCACCTTCAATTTCACGACTGATGACATTTTTGACTTTCGATAATTCTTTCATCAAGTTGACTTTATTTTGTAACCGCCCTGCCGTATCACATAGCAAAACGTCAGCCTGACGTGACTTGGCGGCCTGAATGCCGTCATAGATGACGGCTGCTGGGTCAGAGCCTTCACTGTGCTTGATCACTTCCACTCCTGTTCGCTCACCCCATACTTCCAGCTGCTCGATTGCTCCGGCACGGAAAGTATCTCCTGCGGCCAAGACAACTTTTTTACCTTCTTCTTTTAGTTGATGGGCTAGCTTTCCGATCGTCGTGGTTTTTCCGACACCATTCACACCGACAACCAATATGACGGACAATCCGTCATCACTCAATTTCAATTCTTCAATCGACTCATCGTCATCGCCATAATAGATCTCAACAAGCTTTTCGGAGATGACTTCCTGGACTTCTTTTGTATCTTTGATGTTTCTGCGTTTCACTTCCATTTCCAACTCTTCGATGAGCTCCATGACTGTCTCGACGCCGACATCAGCAGAAATCAAGATTTCTTCTAATTCTTCGAAGAAATCTTCATCTACAGTGCGATATCGGGCAACGAGATCATTGACCTTGCTGGTGAAATTATCCCGGGTCTTCGTCATGCCTGTTTTGAATTTATTGGTTACCTGTTCGGTTTGATCATTGATTTTGTCTTTCAGCTTTTTGAAAAAACCCATTCGTTTTCTTCCTTCCTACGATAAAATCATATCTTTCGTCTCTTCTAATTTAACGGAGACCAATTTTGATACGCCGGATTCTTGCATAGTGACGCCATACAAGACATCAGCTAGTTCCATTGTACCTTTTCGGTGGGTAATGACAATAAATTGGGTTTCAGCAGAAAACTCACGTAAATAGTTGGCGAATCGATATACGTTCGCTTCATCGAGGGCTGCCTCGACCTCATCCAAGACACAAAACGGGACAGGTCGAACCCGTAAGATGGCAAACAGTAATGCAATGGCGGTCAACGAACGTTCACCACCAGAAAGCAAGCTCAAATGTTGCAGTTTTTTACCTGGAGGCTGAGCGATAATGTCAACACCCGTTTCCAATAAATCTTCGGGATCCGTCAATTCAAGCTCAGCCCGTCCACCCCCGAAAAGTGTTTGGAAAACCGTCGTAAATTCTTTTTGGATTTTCGAGAATGTATCACTGAATTTACGAACCATTTCTTGATCCATTTCTGCGATCACATCATAAAGTGTCTGTTTAGCTTCCAACAAATCTGCCTGCTGGCTCGTCAAAAAGTCATACCGCTCTTGAATTCGTTCATATTCCTCAATCGCTCCGAGATTGACATGGCCTAATTCATCGATCGACCGTTTGATCAATTTCACTTTTTCTCTCGAAGCTTCCAAGTCTTCGGTAATCCCATATTCTTCTCTTGCCCGTTCATGGGTGAGCATATAATCTTCACGAAGCTGCTCAAGTCGATTTTCTAATTCCACATCCAATCGATTGGCGTGAACCTCGAGCTTTTGGACATCATGACTTTCTTTTTCATACTGTCTGTTTTTCTCTTTCACTTCGCGCTCAAGGTCATCACGTTTATGGGTGATTTGCTGTCTATTCTCTCGACCTTGATCAATATTTTCATTGACGGCGAGTAGCTCCTGTCGATTCGATTTCAAATGGTCCGTCAGATTTTCAACCGTATCCTGTTGTTCATAGGATGCTTCCAACTGCTTCAACTCATCGACTTTTTCCTGTTTCGCCTGTTTTTCTTCTTCCAAATCAGCAAGCGCTTCATCGTAACGCACTTTTTGGTTTTTCACTTCACTATCTTGCTCGGCATAGCGGATTTGCATATGATTCAATCGCTCACGGAGCTGTTCATGTGCTTCTTTATAGGATGACAGATTGTTGGTCAAATCTTCTATCTTGATCCGAAGTGCTTCCGTTTCCTCTTCAGAATCTGCCAAGTAACTTGTCACTTCTTTCAGGTCGGATTGATGTTGATTCATTTCCGCATCCAATTGCTCGTTTTCTTGATCATACACTTTCAGTTGGTCTTGCAAATTGGATACCTGGTAAGAAACAGAATAGAGCTCCTGCTCTTTGGTCTGCATCATTTCTTGCTGTTCGCTCTTTCGCTCATTCAGTTGTGAAAGGTCGGCTTTCAATTGCTCTAATTGCTGCTGTTTTTCATACAGCTGTTCTTCAAATTGTTTTGTTCTTTTCTCATAACGGGCTAGTTTGCTTGTTGTTTCTTCCAGCTCTTTTTCCCGCGTAAACAATGATGCTTGATTTGATTTTTTCTTTGCTCCACCTGTCATCGATCCACCTGGATTCACGACATCTCCATCCAGTGTGACCATTCGATACCGGTGATTTGTTTGCTTTGCGATCGCATTCGCTGCCTTCAAATCACTTGTGATTATAATATTACCGAGTAATTGTTTGACAATCGAATCATACGCGGGGTCTGTCGCGACCAGATCTGAAGCGATACCGATCCAACCATCATGTTGAATCCGTTTCAAATCTTCTTGCCTGACCTGTCGTGGGCGAATGGATGTCATCGGCAAGAATGTAGCTCTTCCGTTATTCGTTTTCTTCAGCCAATTAATGGCTTGGCGTGCAGCTTGCTCATCAGTTGTCACAAGGTTCTGCGCTTGGCCACCGAGAGCCGTTTCAATAGCTGTGACGTATTTTTCATCGATATCGACCAATTCCGCTACAGCACCATGAATACCTGAAAGCTCATTTCTCTTCGCCGCTTGCAAAACCGATTTGACGCCGTAATAAAATCCGCTGTATGAGGATTTCATTTCTTCCAGCATCTCTTGCTTGGAGCGGAGCTGATCAATCAACCGGTAAGCTTCCTGCTTTTTCCCTTCATCTTCCTGAACGTCATGTAGCAACTCTTGAATGCTGGATTCCATTTCGCCAATCTGTCGTTGAGTTTCCCTAAGCGTTTCTCGTTGCTGTTCGACTTCACTCTGGAAGGATTTTTCTTTATCCTGCAATGCTTCACGATTTTCAATCAGCTCTTTAAATCGGTCGTCCAACCGTTGTTTTCGGTGATTCGCTTGGTCAATCTGTTTTTCGATGGAGAGCTTTTCATTTTTCTTAGCGGCTTGCTCATTTAACAGATCGATATATTGAGCTTTCAAAGACTCAATTTCCTCTTCCACTTGACTGCCCGTCTGCGTCAATTCCGTTTTGATTTTCTCAATCGTTTCTGTTGTTTCATCGCGTTGGGACTTCAATAAAGCCCATTTTTTCTCATGATCTTCAACATCGAGTTCATATTGATCAATTTGATCTTGATGGGCTTCGATTTGATTCGTCAGCCGCTCTTTGCTTTCATCGAAATGCTTTAATTGTTCAGTCAAGAGGTTACGTTTTCCGTCCAACTGCTCAATTTGCTGCGTCAATGACAATTTATCTTCTTGCCAGGCTTCTATTTTTTCATCCAATTCAGAAATTTGCTTTCGGTATGTTTCCAACTGGGCATCATCTTTATTGATTTCCGTTTTTATTTGAAGTAGGTGTTGTTTCTTATCATCGATTTGGTTCAAAAGATTTTGCCAATCGTTATGGTATGATTCAATTTCCGTGACCAACAATGAAACTTCGTATTGTTCCAGCTCATCTTTTTTCTCAAGATATTCCTTCGCAATCGAGGATTGTTCTTGAAGTGGTTCCAATTGTCCTTCGATTTCATGGATGATATCTTCTACACGGCTTAAATTATCTTCTGTATCGACCAGTTTTTTCTCAGCGTTCTGCTTCCGCTTCTTATATTTCAAAACACCGGCCGCTTCTTCAAAGATACTCCGTCTTTCTTCTGATTTGGAACTCAAAATCTCTTCGACCCGTCCTTGGCCGATAATGGAGAAGGCTTCCTTTCCCAAACCGGAATCCAAGAAAAGATCGACGATATCTTTTAATCGGCACGACTGTTTATTGATCAAATATTCACTCTCACCAGAGCGATAGACGCGTCTGGTTACCGCGACCTCTTCATAATCGATCGGTAAGCGTTGGTCTTTGTTGTCCAACGTCAGGGTGACTTCGGCAACATTGAGCGGTTTCCGTGAATCACTGCCAGCAAAAATAATGTCTTGCATTTTGGAGCCACGCAAAGATTTCGCTGATTGCTCACCCAGCACCCAACGAATCGCATCGGTAATATTTGATTTTCCGCTACCATTTGGACCGACGACCGCCGTTACCCCAGGGACAAAATCGACTGAAATTCGTTCTGCAAATGATTTAAACCCAACAGACTCTAATTTTTTTAAATACATAAACGTTCCACCTACTTATTTTTCCGAACTCACTTAACATTTCAACCTATTTATTTTATCATAAATACTAAGCTACAAAAAGTGGACTTAAGAAGCTAAAGAGGTGAGCGTCAATGAATTTAAACGAAGCAACAGACGAAAACTTGGAATTCATCATCAATGACTTGTCAGAAGAACTCCAAATCATCAATCGTTCTGTCGTCAAACCGGAGAACTTTGACTTGGAGAATTACTTTGATATCAAAGAATTATACGATATGGTCAAAGCGAAAGGACAGGTCAGTGTTCCTGAGATTCATGCCATTATCGATGAATTGAAAAAATATCGTAAAAATTAAATAAAAGATAAATAAAGAGGCTGGGACGAAACTATTTTTTACTCAGTAGAAATCGAACAATAGTGCATGATCACCGCTACGGAAATATACTCCGCTTTTACCCATAGGGCATAAGGCGACATCTGCGATAAATCGCAGTGTCTTCTTTACAACGGGGAGCTGGTGAGCCTCCTCGTGCTAAAGCACTCCGGGGTCTCACCTATGCTCTTCTTCCCGTAGGAGTCTACGTATATTTCCTTCGCTGAATTGTGCATGGTTCGGATTCTGCCAAGAAGTAACTTAGTAATGTCCCAGCCTGTTTTGATTTTCGTCTATTCATTCGCATACGTTAGCGCTGATAAACATCGCTCAGCTGCACGCTGCTCCGCTTCTTTCTTCGATCGGCCTTTCCCTTCACCGCAATGCCGGTTTTCTATGAAACATGCCGCAACAAATTGTCGGTCATGGTCTGGACCGATTTCATCGATGATTTGGTAACTTACTTGTTGTCCTTTCTTTTGGACGAATTCCTGCAAAGCACTTTTGTAATCCATCGCATGCGAAAAAGCACCTGGTTCAATCGTCGGGAAAACATGATCGGTTAAAAAGGTTAAGGCTGCATCGAATCCTTGATCCAAATATAAGGCGCCGATGAAGGCCTCAAATACGTCAGCCAATAAAGATGGCCGGCTTCTTCCGCCTGTAGCCTCTTCCCCTTTTCCAATCAATACGAATTGGTCCATTCCCAAGTGCATGGAAAATGTATGAAGAGACGGTTCGCAGACGATATTCGCACGGAACTTCGTCAGCTTTCCCTCGCTCATATCTGGATAAGTTCGGTACAAATACTGAGACACCGCCAATTCTAAAACGGCGTCCCCCAAAAACTCCAGTCGCTCATTATCTTGGATATTTTCTTTGCGATGCTCATTCGCATACGATGTGTGTGTAAATGCTTGCATTAATAATTGTTCATTCTCAAAATGAACATTATACTTTTTCTGAAAAGCTTGGAAATCCACTTCATTCACCTTTTTTCTGCTTTGAAAGTTAACCTAAAATGTATTGTATAACGAATCCATACATGTGACAAAAAGTATGACTTAAGCGCGATCGGCGGGTTACGTAAAAGATTCCGAATCAGTTGATACGAAATTTTTCCATAACGGCCAAAAATAAAAACTGACCCCTACCTCACCAGTCAGGAGTCAGTCTGTCTAAACTATTGGTTGCTGTTTATGTAGTTCACAGCGTCACCAACGGTTTGAATTTTTTCTGCATCTTCATCAGCGATTTCCATATCGAATTCATCTTCTAATTCCATGATAAGTTCTACAACATCTAAAGAATCTGCTTCTAAATCGTCTTTAAAGGAAGCATTTTCTGTAACTTTTGATTCATCAACATCCAAACGTTCAACAATAATGTTCTTCACGCGATCGAATACTTCTGCCATCCTTGTCACCTCCCTTCAAGGTACCATGTTTATTTAAACATAAACTTACATCACCATTCCACCATTAACATGAAGCGTTTGGCCCGTCATGTAATTGGCGTCTTCCGAGGCCAAAAACTTAACGGCATTTGCAACGTCTTCCGCTTCACCCAACCGATTGAGTGGGATAAGGTCAAACATGCTTTGTTTTTGTTCGTCCGTCAATTCATCCGTCATTTCGGTCGAAATAAAACCTGGTGCTACCGCGTTGACAAGGATGTTTCTTGACGCAAGTTCCTGGGCGACAGATTTTGTCATCCCGATGACGCCTGCTTTGGCAGCCACATAGTTTGTTTGCCCTGGATTTCCACTCACGCCAACAACCGAAGAAATATTGATGATTTTCCCTGCACGCTGCTTCATCATCTGGCGGGTAACCGCCTTAATGCAATTGAATACACCTTTAAGATTCGTATCGATGACTTGATCGAATTCATCTTCTTTCATTCGCATAAGTAAATTATCTCGCGTGATTCCCGCATTATTCACAAGAATATCAAGGCTGCCGAACGTATCGATCGTCTCTTTCACCATTTGCTTGACGTCTTCTGGGTCCGCCACATTCGCCTGAACGGCAATGGCTTGCTGGCCATAAGACTTGATCTCTTCGACGACTTGTTCAGCCTTTTCTTTATTCCCGGAGTAATTGACGACTACATTGGCTCCGTTTTTACCTAAGTTCAAAGCGATTGCCTTCCCGATTCCCCTTGATGAACCGGTGACAAGGGCTGTTTTACCTTCAAACATTTATGCTTCCTCCTTTGTCCAATCGAGAAACTTTTCGTATGTATCTACATCTTGAACGGCAAAAACCTTTGCTCTGCGATGGACTTTTTTGACCAATCCAGAAAGCACCTTTCCATTGCCGACTTCAACAAATGCATCTACATCTTCTTCTAGTATATTTTCAATCGTTTGAGCGAATTGCACAGGTGAATATAACTGTTCAATCAGTAGCTGCTTGATTTCATCACTGGAAGTCACAGGCTTGGCATGTACGTTCGCATAAACCGGAATCGCAGCCTCTTGGAAAGTAACCGAATCTAACACGGCTTGAAACTCAATACTTGCTGGTTTCATCAATTCGGAATGGAACGGACCACTCACATTCAGTGGCAACACCCTTTTTGCTCCTGCTTCCTTCAACTGTTCGCTCGCTTTTTCAACCCCAGCGACACTTCCGGAAATCACGATTTGTCCGGGGCAATTGTAATTCGCAACATTTACGACATCACCGGCTGCCGTCACTTGATCGGTCACCTTGCGAATATCTTCATCTTTCATGCCTAGTACCGCAGCCATCGTTCCTTCCCCTGACGGAACCGCTTTTTCCATTAACTTTCCACGTTCATGAACAACTTTGATGGCATCTTCCAAACTCAATACGCCAGCAGCATATAACGCACTGTATTCTCCTAGACTATGGCCTGCGACAAGCGCCGGTTCGATTCCATCTTTTTTTAAACGATCGTGAATGACGGCACTCACCAACAGTAAGGCGGGTTGTGCATTTTCCGTTTTTGTCAACGTCTCGTCTGGACCGTTCAACATCAGTTCACTTAGTGAAAAACCAAGTGCATCATCCGCTTTTTGAAACGCATTTTTTACGTCCTGGTCTATGTCAAAAAAACTTTTTCCCATTCCGACAGCTTGTGACCCTTGTCCAGGAAAAAGGAATGCTAGCTTACTCATGAGATTCCTCCTCTTTACGTTGTATCTGATTCACTTCTTGTGCAATCGCATCGATCACCTGGTGTTCAACCAGCTGGCGTGTCTGTCTGATCGCATTAAAGATTGCCCGATCATTCGAGGATCCGTGTGCTTTAATGACTGGAGCGGCAAGACCAAACAAACCAGCTCCCCCATACTCTGAGTAGTCCAGTCGATCTTTTAACCCTTTCAAATCAGACTTCACCATCGCCGCAGCAAGTTTCGTTTTTGTACTTTTCATGAAGACTTCTTTCACCATGGAAAACAACGTGGACGCCGTTCCTTCGATGGTTTTCAAAGCGACATTTCCTGAAAAACCATCCGTGACGACAACATCGGCCACACCATCCAGCAGATCACGTGCTTCTACATTTCCGATAAAATTCAAATCGGCTTGCTGCAAAAGTTCAAATGCGTTTTTCGTCAGTTCAGAGCCTTTTTGTTCTTCGGTTCCGACATTCAGCAGGCCAACACGAGGGTTCTCAATTCCACGAATTTTTTTCGCATAAATGGAACCGATGATGCCATATTGCAGAAGATGATTCGGCTTCGCATCGACGTTTGCTCCGACATCCAAAAACAAAAACCCGCCGCCGTCAACCGTTGGCAATGTCGGACTTAACGCCGGCCGCTCGATCCCTTTAATCCGACCGACTTTAAATAGTCCTGCACTCATCAATGCGCCCGTGTTACCGGCAGAAATGCAGGCATCTGCTTGGCCTTCTTTCACCGCTTCTGCCATCAAAACCATTGAAGCGTTCTTCTTGCGACGCACAGCACGCACCGGTTCATCAGTGCTTTCTATTTTTTCATCTGTATGGACGACAGAAATTCGTTCATGGGATTCTGTCAGATAGTTATTGATTTGGTTTTCATCACCGTATAATGTGATTTCCAGATCTTCATATTCCTTAACTCCAAGGATACTCCCTTTAACTACCGCTTCAGGAGCATTGTCTCCACCCATAGCATCGATTGCGATTTTCATAAGTCTATCCCCTTTGCCGATCCGTTGAACGATACATTTCGAATGAACCAGAAAACACAAGTTCCTGATCTACATGACTGTTCACTTCAACGGTAGTCCGTTTTTTATCCGTACTGACTACTTTCGCTTTTGCAATCACACGCTCACCTAGGCGAACCGATCGTTTAAATTGGATTGAAGCATTCACAGTCAAAGCCAATTCATCATCAATGACAGCCACACATAATGAATTCGCCTGTGCAAATAAATGGTGACCACGTGCAATGTGATTTCTTGAAAAAACATGCTCTTTTTGAATATCCAAAATGGAAATGGCTGATTGGTCAAGATCCAAGTCAATGACTTCTCCAATGACCTCATCGGCAGGCAACGCCTTCAACGTTTCATCCCAATTTTCTTGGGCGACATATTGAATTCGTTTTCTCACTTCAGGTATTCCTAGCTCCATCCGGTCCAAACGAATGGTTTGAATGCTGACACGAAATTGATTGGCTAAATCTTCATCCGTGATAAACGGCGTTTTTTCAATGGCTTCGGATAATTTCTCCTGTCTCTCTTGTTTTTTTAATTTCATTTGTATTGTCCACCGTCCATTATTATGACTAGGTCCTAATAGTTAATATATAATACATAACTACTCGTTGCAATATTTTATTTCAGTAAACACGTATCTTCCTGGATATTTTGATTGGGAATCGAACCGTTCGCTTCATCAGGGGATCTTTGAAGTGCTGAACGGCAACAACCCTCACAAGTCTAATCAGCTAAATGCAAAAAAGGAAACCAGTCGATTCGGTTTCCTTCAATCAGTCATTTTAGTCATCTAGAAATGTTTTATTCATTCGATACAATTTGCGAGGACGCCCTTTTGTGGTCACTTTTTCCTCTCCAATCTGCTCAACGATTTTAGCATCGTTAAAGGAATGAAGCAGTCGCTGAGCATTTCGGTTGCTCATGTTCAATTCGAAGGCCAGGTCATTGGATGTGAACTGCTTCCATCTTTTACGTTGAATCAAGTCTCGGACTCTTTCAAAAGCTTGGATACTGATGTCTCTGTCCCTCAGTTTTTTCAATAAGTATGGATTATCAAAAATCGTTGATAATGATTGGATTTGCTCCGTAGAGACTTCGATCACTTCACCGAGACTGTCGATGATCGTAATCTCCTTTTTCACTTCCCTTGTCTTATGAATCGCTTTCCTGGCATTTAATTCTGCCTTAAGAGCTGAATCGCCAAAACCGATCCCAGCCATTATTTCTCGATTCCACGATTTTTTCAGCCGAGTGATCGTTTGATTCAATAGACTCAAATGATCTAAGATCTCCCCTCTTGAACTGAAAATCATATAATTTCCATCTCCGATATCCACAAAAGATCCATTCATAGCTCGGCTAAGTGAAAGAAGTTCTTCATTCATTTTTAATGTCGCAAATTGGATGTCATATGATAATTGCTCACTTGGTTCCTCATAAATTTTTGTATCGACATCAATCATGCAGACGCCGATTTGAGTTCTTTTAAAATAAGATACTTGTGATCGTTGCTCAATCAATTCGATGACTTGCTTTGTCGCAAGTTTGGTCGTACTGATCCACTCAGCCGGAATATTATCCTTTTTCAGAAGATCCATCACTTCCGGATAACAGGTCAGTACGCCATCCACCTTGCCTTCTTGATATAATTTCCGATGATGTTCATACAACTCATGATAATTAATTTGCGCATCGAATTCCTTGATGCTCATGTCTCTTAATGGGATTTGCAGTTGATCCAGTGACGCATCCACGACATTTGATTTATCTAAAATATCGATACTCAATCGATTGATCTCGTCTGCCGTTGAAACGATTAATTGCAATAGAGCCTGATAGAAACCAGTCTCAAGTAAGTGAACATAGAAAAATTTATCTGTTTTTCGGATTGTCTGCTTAGCAACCTCATAAGGAACAGGTCCTGAAAATAAAAAGTAATCGAACGAATCATAGGAATCTTTCATAATTTGTGTCGTGTCCGTTGCCGTCCGATAAGTCAATGGCGTGAACGATAAATCATTGGAAAATTCTTTGGCGACTTCCATGATTCGATTGACGGACTTAACGGGCCCAATTACACCGACTTTATACATACTAACACCCCCTCTGTACAAACACTTCAATCAATTTTTCGATTGTTTGTCTGTGAAAAACACCCGAATAATAGACACTTTTCTACTTGTGCATCTATCATTCGGGCGAATGGTTTTTTCTTAAGATGTTCGTGCTTAATAGTTAATCAGCTGAGCGATGATTAAAAACACAACCGCTAAACCATACCAGATGAGTAGGAGTGGCCAAATGAACTTAATCCATTTTTCCCACTTGATTCCTGCCACTGCCAATACGGCCATAAAGTATCCGGATGTCGGATAGAAGATATTTGATAATCCATCGCCGAATAAAAATGCAAGTACGGCTGTTTGTCTGGTGACATCAGATAAATCTGCAAGACCGGACATAATTGGCATCGTGACCATCGCTTGTCCACTACCGGATGGAATCAAGAAGTTCAGTGCACCTTGCACGATCATCATAATCGTTGCCGTAATCCCACTCGGCATTAATTCGACAAGGTTTCCTGCTGCATAAATGATTGAATCCATAATATTACCGTCACTTAGAACAACAGCGACACCACGTGCAATACCAACAACCATAGCACCTAATAAAATATTTTTGAATCCTTGAACAAAAGACTCTGAAATCTGATTGATATTCAGACCTCCGACAAGTCCTACAATAATTCCTGTCATGATGTATAAGCCGGATAACTCAAGGAAATACCAACTATGTTCGAATAATCCCCAAAGTAAGACACCAAATGCAACCAATACCACGAGAGAGGCTATTTTTTGTCTCGTCGTTGCTTTTTGACCATCAGCTTCTAAATTAGCTGCCTGGTTTCCGTCGTTATCGCCATACGTAATACTCAACTCAGGATTACTGCGTACTTTCTTTGCGTAACGTACGACAAATAATATACCTACGATCAAAAGCGTTGAGAGAATGATTATACGATAACCCATTCCTGAATATAGGGGGAGTTGGGCAATCTGTTGCGAAACACCTAGGTTCGCTGGTGCAGTCAGAGCAATTGCAAATCCAGCGATGGTCGATACGAGTACTGCACCCGCCGCTGTCACTTTATCGAATCCAAGCCGAAGCATCAAAGGCAAAATGGCTGGTAGATAAATTAATGACAACTCGACTTGGCCGGTGAATGTCGTAATTAGCGCAAAAGGAATCATCAGAATCGGGATCACCAAAAGGCCTCGGTTAGAAAACGTGTTCGCCAGTTTCGCCACACCCAAATTAATAATACCAGTTCGTTCGATGACGGCAAACATCCCACCGATCATCAAGATCCCAAATACAATTTCCGCTGTTTCAATGAAGCCAGTCGGTATGGCAAACATAAAATCAAAAATCCCTACTGGTGAACTATCGACGACTTCATAAGTTCCCGGTTCAATGACATCTCTGCCCTCGACCTCGACTCGTTCGAATTCCCCTGCAGGGATGATATAACTTGCAATCGCAGCTAGTAACATTAAGATAAACAAAATTGCAAAAACATGAGGTATTTTCGATTTTTTCGTCTGTTCTTTTTCATTGTTCGTCTGGTTGTTCGAAGACTCATTTTTGGACACTTTATTCACTCCTTAACCAAATAATTTAACCTACATTCATCTTTGTAGTCATAGATTTGTGCAACGGCCGCTAATTCCTCATCATGCTATTGTAAGTGCTTTCAAACATGAAGAGAAGAAATTGAAAATTTGATGCTTCCCCTCTCTTTAACGAATATTAAACGACAATTGCGTTAATTACATACTATATTTAATTAATCCGAATAACAAGCCTTTTTAAAAAAGAATTTAAACTTTTACAAATGTTAGGATAATTGGAACAAAAAAAGCCTACCGAAAATCGGTAAGCTAGGTTTATTGATCATTCTTTTGTGGACTTATTTTGCAATGTCACAATTTAAGTGAGCATTGCGCCCGGTATTGTGAACTTATTTTATGATTGAGCAGATTAAGTGGACATTAGCACGAATAATGTGCACATATTTTGTGATTGATCAAATTAAGTAAACATTAGCACGGGTATTGTCCACTTATTTTGTGATTACCCAGTTAAAGTGGAGATTAAAGCGTATATCGAGCACTTCATTTAAGTAGCTCCGGATTATTTCAGGAAGTCGTGCAATTTAATCTCTTGATAACGCAATTTTGATATGGGCCAAGTGGTGTTCTTCATGCCATGCTAGCTTGGCTACCTTTGTGGCCACGGTAATCTCACCATTGTCCTCATGAATAAATGAACGATCAAATTGAGATTCATCTAAAGTTCGGATCAAGGCTACAATCCGTTCGTTGATCCCTTCTAACATTTTGATTGAGCTTTCCACAGGCAGTTCGGTATCGGGTTGAATCGCCCATTGGTCTTGATTGAAAGCTGGAACGGTCGGTCGATCGTCCGTTAAGGCCAATTTCAGTCGCTGGAACATATTCATTTGGGAGTCTGTGATGTGATGTACGAGTTGCCGGACATTCCAACTTCCTTCACGATATGTTTTATTCAGCTCTTCTTCATTTAAAGAATCTACCGTTTCTCTTAAACGTACCGTATAAGACTCGATTTTTTTCAACCATTCTTCCACATGTTCTTTGGTCAGATTTTCTGGTACTTGTAGTTCACCAATCGGAAATTTAACGTCCATGTTACTAGCCCCTTTACAATAATTTTATCGTGGTTTTGAAAAATGAACGCAAACTAATCATATCAGAAAACAATCGAATGAACGAAGGAAACTAATCGAAGATCCTCTCCTGTATTAAAGGATCGGACAATATATTCTTCTTCAAACGCTCAAATTCTGGTTTGTCAATCAGCTGTTCTTGAATGATCCGAACGGCATCGCGACGTGCCACTTCCAATGCCCGATAATCTTCCGTGAGGTCTGCAACCTTGAATTCTGGTAGACCGCTCTGTTTTTTACCAAAAAAGTCTCCTGGACCCCTTAGCTTCAAATCATGTTCAGACAGTTCAAATCCATCTGTCGTCTCCGTCATGATACTCATCCGCTCGCGGCCTTGTTCCGTTTTTGGATCGGCCATCAGAATACAATAACTTTGCTGACTTCCCCGACCGACACGACCACGTAATTGGTGAAGCTGGGCTAGTCCGAACCGTTCGGCACCATAGATGAGCATGATGGTCGCGTTCGGAACATTCACACCGACCTCGACAACTGTCGTCGATACGAGCACTTGGATCTCATTTTGCGCATAAGCTTGCATCACTTCTTCCTTCTCATCCGGATGAAGTCTCCCATGCATCAGTCCGACATTGACCGAATCTGGCATCCACGCTTGTAATTGTTCATACACTTCAATGGCGTTAGATAGATCGAGCTGTTCAGATTCCTCGATGAGCGGGCAGATGACATAGGCTTGGTGCCCGTTTTGAATTTCTTTCAACATAAACGCAAGGATTCGCTCTAGCATATTTTCTTTTACCCAATAAGTTTCGATCGGTATTCTCCCCGACGGCATTTCATCAATGGTCGAAACATCCATATCACCAAGGGCGGTAATCGATAACGTTCGTGGAATGGGCGTTGCCGTCATGAACAATACATCCGGCGTAATCCCTTTATCACGCAACGTTTTACGCTGTTCAACGCCAAAGCGGTGTTGTTCATCAATAATAATTAAGCCCAATCGATCAAAGACCGTGTCCTCTTGTATGAGTGCATGGGTTCCGATCAACAGATCGACCTCACCGTTGCTCAACCTTTCTAGCTTCTCTCTTCGCTTTTTGCCTTTAATCGACCCGGTCAATAATTCAATCGTTAAATGATCACCGAGTAACGATTGTAACGATTCGGCATGTTGTTCTGCAAGGATTTCAGTTGGAACCATTAAGGCTCCTTGCTGGCCAGAAAGCGCGGTAGCATATAGTGCAATCGCTGCGATAATTGTTTTACCGGATCCGACGTCCCCTTGAAGCAATCGACTCATCCGTGATTCGCTTTTCAGGTCAGTTAAAATTTCAGTTAATACACGTTGCTGGCTGTTCGTTAATTGAAACGGTAATGAATCAATAAAGTCATTTAACCGTTTTTCATCAAAATTCTTTACGAGTCCTTCCATTCGTTTCTTATTTTCTTTCCGAATCCATTGCATCTTCAATTGAAACAGCAACAATTCCTCATAAATCCAACGTCGTCTTGCGTGCTTCAGACCTACTTTTGAACGTGGCTGATGGATTTCACGGATGGCTTGTTGTCGATCCGGTATTTTATATTCGGTTAAGTATTGCTCAGGCAATAGCTCTTCCACTTCAGAGAGGGCTGCTTTTATCGCATAGGAAATCCATTTGCGTAATTGATTGGTGGTGATGTTCCCTTTGGTGGAATAGACTGGTTGAATGGTCCGGTCCTCAAACCCTTTCGGATGGTATTTATGTACGGTGATCTGCAGACGACGCTCGTCCCATTTACCTGTCAGAGTAACCTGCTCACCGGGAATGAGTTTATCTTTCAAGAAATTTTGATTAAAAAAAACAGCTTTTACAGCGACGTGGTCGATCGTGAGTGTACACGTCAATCTCGATTTTTTTCGCCCATAAAATTGCACATGTGGTTGGGATGCTACCACTCCTTGAATCGTGGCAATTTCATCATGAGCGATTTCTGTGATTGGTTTTAACTCATGAAAATCATAACGAAAAGGAAAGTGGAAGAGTAAATCCCCCACTTTTTCAATGTTCATCAGTTGTAATTGTTCTGCTGTTTTTTCTCCAATGCTTGGAATCTTGGTTACTGGCTCGTCAAACAATCCTTACCCCTCTTTCGTTGTAGCTGCGGCAGGTCCAAAGATTTTCGCTGCAAGTGCTCTTCCCGTTGGTGTTGCCGCAAGACCACCTTCACCAGTTTCTCGTAATGTGGATGGCATCGATTGACCGATTCTGAACATGGCTCCGATGACTTCATCACATGGAATCCGGCTAGTCACACCAGCTAATGCCATATCTGCCGAAACGATTGCTTGGGAAGAACCCATCGCATTCCGCTTCACACATGGCACTTCAACTAATCCGGCAACGGGATCGCAGACAAGTCCGAGCATATTCTTCAGTGTCATAGCCATCGCTTCCGCTGATTGCTGTGGAGTCCCACCTGCCATCTCAACGGCTGCCGCACTCGCCATGCCAGCGGCCGAACCGACCTCTGCTTGGCAACCCCCTGCTGCACCGGAAATCATGGCATTATTGGCAATGACTTGACCGAATGCACCTGCTGTAAATAAAAAGTTGATCATTTGCTTGCGCGTTGGGTTCAGTCTTGGTTTCAGCCCAAATAACACGCCGGGTACACACCCTGCGCTACCAGCTGTTGGTGTCGCACAGATGGTTCCCATCGCCGCGTTTACCTCATTCGTCGCAACAGCCTTACTGACTACATCGAGCAGCAGATCCCCGGCTAACGAATTACCTTTCTCCATGTATTGTTGCAATAGAACGGCATCGCCACCGGTTAATCCAGATGTCGAACGGACGCCATTCAAACCGTCTTCCACGGCTTTCTCCATAATATCTAAATTCCGTCCCATTTCCGCAAAGATCTCTTCACGAGGCTTCCCCGTTTCTTCAACCTCTTGGCGGATCATCACTTCCGCAATCGGCACCTCATTTTCTTCAGCGTACTGAATCAACTCACTCACGTTTTTAAAAAGCATACCGGTACCTCTCCCTTCAATCTATTCTGAAATCGATACGACACTGACGATGTGCTGACAATTTTCCAAGTCTTCCATCAGATCTTCCGGAATTCGTTGGTCCGTCTCAATGATCATCATCGCGTCTTTCCCTTTATCTCTTCTGGAAACTTCCATATGTCCAATATTGATGTGATGGTCAGCTAAAATACTCGTCACGGAAGCGATCGCCCCATGTCGGTCATTGTGTAAAACCAAAATGGCAGGGCTTTCTCCTGTCAGTCTGAGTTCAAACCCATTAATTTCCGTTATTTCAGCTTTACCCCCACCGATTGAAATACCGACGAGTTCGAAATCGCTTTCATCGTCTCCGATTCTGAGTCTCGCTGTGTTCGGATGATCAGAAGCACCGTCTTCTTCAATGAATTCAAAAGACAAGCCTGCTTCCTCAGCCAATGCAAAAGCATTTTTGATGCGTTCATCATAGGTGTCAAAATCGAGTAATCCACCAACGATGGCTACATCAGTTCCGTGCCCTTGGTAAGTCTTGGCGAAAGAACCATAGAGATGAATCTTTGCCCATGTTGGCTTGCGGCCAAAAAGCTGACGCGCCATCTTACCGATTCGCGCAGCTCCTGCTGTATGTGAACTTGAAGGTCCAATCATCACCGGACCTATGACATCAAATACCGATCTGAATTTCATAAGGCACCATCCTTATTAAATGACTTATCTCCATTTTACCAAGAAATCGGGAAAAGCCCAAGCCAATCCCAAAATTAACTGCCTTCAAGTATGTAAATTGCTTCTCGTTTCAGTTCCCGTTATAATGGCTTTTGGGTTCGTCCCGGGTGGGTTGAGGGTTATTCATTAGAGAAGGCAAACCATGAAATTACAGAAGGAAACAATGATCCGTGAATTGATGGCGGGGTTGATCGGTTATCTGACCACCGTTTATATTGTCGTGGTCAACAGTGCCATATTGGCTGACGCTGGAGTCGATCAAGAATTTGCGATGATTGCAACGATTTTAGCCAGTGCATTTGGCTGTTTATTGATGGGTATTTGGGCAAAGCTCCCGTTCATCATTATCCCTGGAATGGGTGTCAATGCGCTATTCGCTTATTCCATCGTACAACAATACGGCTATACGTATGCGGAAGGGCTAGGCGTTGTTGTTGTCGCAAGTCTTGTATTTGTGGTGACGGCGTTTTCACCAATCGGCGCTTATTTAAGTCGGTCAATTCCAGATACGCTCAAGCATGGAATAACGATCGGACTTGGACTATTTCTCGTGTTGATCGGCCTTGAAAATGCCCAGTTGATAGTCAGTGGAGAGCATTCCATCATCGCATTAGGTGACCTCTCTTCATCGTATGTTGTCGTCAGTTTGGTCATCTTATTGATTGGAATCTTACTTTTCGTCAAAAACATTCCTGCGAATTTCTTGCTGACCATGGTCATCGGGACAGTCATGATGTATTTATTCGGGCTTTCCGATCAGACGGCAGTCACCATTTCGCTTGAAAGTTTAACGGAAGGATGGGTAGTTCCAGAGTTTCATCACCTAGGACAAATCACATTCTGGGCAGCCGTTCTGCCACTTGCATTAGTATTGATCTTTGAAAGTATCGGTATTTTACATGGCCAAGTCAGCATGTTAAACAAGCAAGATCATTATAAAAGAGCGAACCAAAGTGCTTCGATTTCGGCACTTTTCAGTGGTTTTTTCGGAACATCCCCAACGATTCCAGCAGCAGAAAATGCAGCTGTCGTCGCTGCCAAAGGTCGTAATGGAATCGCAAGCATCTTTGCAGGAATATTATTTTTATCAACCATTGTCCTGATTCCATACATCAGCATGATTCCAGCGAATGCAATCAGTCCGATTCTGATCATTGTCGGCGTGTTGATGATGCAAAATATCAAATACATCCAAGTCAGTGACCTGACGGAAGCGTTTCCGACATTTTTGATTATGTTCATGATCCCATTCACCTACAGCATTGCGGATGGCATGGCATTTGGCTTTATCGCCTACCCACTCATTAAATATTTTACGGGAAATAAAGAGGCGACTACCCCAATTTTGTGGGTCATTGCTGGATTGTTTGTTATGGAGTTTATCGTCAAAGCTACGATGTAAAGAAAGCACCTCAATAATTTGGGGTGCTTTTCTGATGAAAAAAATTAATTTAACATAGCGAAAGCGACCGTTTCTCCTCGGTCACACGATTGAAATCCGTTTTTCTCATAAAACGCTCGGACGTCGGGCGCTTCCTCAGTAAGCAATACTTTTTGCCTGACATTTTTGTATTGATCCAAAATCCTACCTAGTAATTCAGAGCCGATTCCTTTATTGTGATAACTTTTTAACACTAAAATATCTTGGATGTAAATAATGGTCAAACCGTCTCCAATTACCCGAATCAATCCAACCAATTGATCATCGTGCCAGGCAGTGATCACAGTTAATGAGTTTTCAATGGCTTCCATTAGGGTCGGTAGATCTTTCGTATAGGCTGACCACCCTGCATCTTCATACAATGCAAGAATATCTTCTTGGGTTAGTGGTAAGTCTTCTTTGTATTTAATTTGCATCGTTTCACCTCCTGGATCCTATAAAAAGGCAGCGAGCATCTAACCCGCTGCCTCGTACTTATTCCACTGAAAAAATGAATGAATAGATGGGCTGATTTCCTTTATGCACCTCAACCTCTAGTTCATCAAATTCTTCTTCGATAAAGGACTCAATGACTGCAACTTCTTCTTCCGTTGCTTCCTCACCTTGAAGAATCGTCACGATCTCATCTTCTTCTTCATCAATCATATTTTTCAGTAACTCTTTCACGGTTTCGATTTTGTCTGGATTGACAGCCTCAATCTTTCCATCCTGGATCCCCATGAAGTTTCCTTCTTCAATCGTTTTGCCATCGATGGAGGTATCTCTTACGGCATACGTCACTTGACCGGTTTTGACATGTTCGGTCGCTTCTGTCATTTCCGTCTGGTTCGCTTCCAATTCTCCTTCTGGATTGAACATGAGCAACGCGCTCATTCCTTGAGGTACCGTTTTCGTCGGAACCACTTTGGCTGGGAAATCAACCAATTCACATGCTTGTTCAGCTGCCATAACGATATTTTTATTATTTGGTAAAATCAATACGTTTTCTGCATTCGCTTGTTCAATGGCTTCCACAATGTCTTGGGTACTAGGATTCATCGTTTGACCGCCTTCAATGACGACCGTCGCTCCCAGGCTTTCAAACATTTCTTTGATTCCATCCCCCATGGCTACCGTTACAACAGCCAATGGAAGCTTTTGAACCGGTTTTTCTTGTTTTTTCGGTTTTTCACCGACAATGGATGTATGCTGCTCTCGCATATTTTCGACTTTGATATTGATCAAGCTTCCGTATTTCTGACCGATTGTCATGACATCTCCTGGATATTCCGTGTGAATATGTACCTTCACGACGTCTTCATCAGAAACAACTAGTAACGAATCACCATGTTCGCTAAGTGTATTCCGGTATTCCTCTTCACTGAACGGTGAGTCTTTGAGCTTGTCCTCTTCAAATTTCACCATGAATTCCGTACAATAACCGAATTCAATATCTTCGGTTTGCATAAAATCCTGATGCATTTTGTGGTGTTCCGCACTGACCATTTCGTCTATGGATGGTGCAGCTGCACTTGTGTGAGGAAGTTCTTCACCTTTCAATGACGCAAGAAATCCTTCATAGACCGTCACAAGCCCCTGACCACCACTGTCGACAACTCCAACTTCCTTGAGTACCGGAAGCAAGTCTGGCGTTCGTTCGAGTGATTGCTTAGCCTCTTCCAAAACAATTTCAAAGAATTCAATCAGATCTTTTGTCCCATCCGCAGACTGTGCACCTTTTTTGGCTGCATCCTTGGCAACTGTCAAAATCGTTCCTTCGACAGGTTTCATAACCGCTTTATAAGCCGTTTCAACACCCGCTTCTAATGCTTCACCAACATCTTTCACTCCCAATGTCGCTTTACCTTCGACACTTTTTGAGAAGCCACGGAATAACTGAGACAAGATTACACCAGAATTTCCTCGCGCACCCATCAACAAGCCCTTCGCGAAAGCACCGGCTACCTGTCCTGCATGATCTTCTGTTATTTTTTCAACTTCTTTGGCACCTGAAGTCATCGTCAAATTCATATTGGTACCTGTATCCCCATCCGGAACAGGAAAAACGTTTAATGAATCGATCATCTGTGATTGATTTGACAGATGGTTCGCACCCACGAGCACCATTTGTGCCAAATCTTTTCCCTTTATTGTCTGTATAGCCACGTTTCAACTTCCTCCTTTTCCAATCCAAAACGACTAAGCTGTCACACGAACACCGTGGATATAGATATTGACAGCCCTTACATTCAATCCAATCATTTTTTTCAACGCATACTTCACTTGATTTTGCACATTATGAGCAACTTCAGATACTTTCGTTCCATAGCTGACAATGATGTACATATCGATCGTCAAATCGCCTTCATCGTTTTTGACGACGACACCACGTGAGAAGTTTTCTTTACCTAATATTTCTGAGATTCCATCTCTCAATTGGTTTTTCGATGCCATTCCTACAATTCCATAACATTCCGTTGCCGCACCGCCTGCAACGGTAGAAATGACTTCTTTTGATATCGTTACATGTCCGTATTCATTCGTGATTTCGATTGACACGTAAACTCCTCCTTTACAGAACACCTAAACTACAGCTATTTTACTATAAGGCAATCTCTTTTAAAAGGTTATCGGTAGAATTAAGTTTCTGTCAAGTTAATTTTCTTGATAATCCATAATTTTCGATTGAAATCTGAAGCACCATGTGATAAATTATATAAGTATGAATTCACGATAAGCAGGAGGGATTTCTAACATGGCTCGTAAATGTCAAGTGACTGGACGTAAAACGAAAACTGGCAACAAACGCTCTCACGCGATGAATGCCAATAAACGTAGCTGGAAAGCAAATGTACAAAAAGTTCGTATCATGGTTGATGGGAAACCAAAACGCGTATATGTTTCTGCTCGTGCCCTTAAATCAGGTAAAGTAGAACGTGTTTAATCATGATTATGCAATAAAACAGCCTTCCATTTGATGATGATTTGAATCGATCAAAGGAGGGCTGTTTTTTTATTTGAGTTTTGTGAGCAATAGGCGTAATCAACAGAAATAAATCGCCAGTTATTCGAAGCTATGTGGGCTCTTCACCTATTTGACAGCAATTAACGAGCAGTTATTCGAAGCTACGAGAACTCTTCACCGATTTGACAGCAATTAACCCACCTGATGCCGTGCTAGCCAAATTTGCTACTCCCCAAAAAATATCACAACAAAAAAATCGGTCAAAGCCCTACGTTCTGACTTCAACCAATTGTTTTCATATGATAGTATGAGACCACTCGCTGCAAACCTAACCAATCATTTCTTAAATAAATTCATGATACCGCGGACCATCCCACCTAAAAATCTCGGGAGTTTAAACGTATAAAATCTCATCTTCCCCCTCCTATTCCTCACCGTTAAAACGAATTCCAATGTTAATCCCGACTCTTTATAACTAATAATATGCCTTCGGTGAATGAATAAGTACAATTTTTTTCGATACATTCATTTGAAACGGTATAGGAGGAGCCGAGTGAGATGGTCGCATCCTCAAGATTATATAAGAATCCTCTTAACGATAGTCCTTTGACCTGCTCAGAAATAGATAGGAAAGAAACATAGGGATAGTGGTCTTCTTTTTCGATTGTAAATTCTCCTGGATAGTTGATGGTCATTTGATTTTGACGATCGACGAGCCAGGCTGTGATATCGGCTTTTGCCAGTTTGGTCAGTAGAAACATATTGACCCAAGCATGATCTAATCTTCCGCCTGAGGCGCCGAAGATAAAAACATCATCCGCATTTAAAGCAATAGCCTCATCAATCGCAAGCTCTAAATCGGTTAAGTCTTTATCCGCAGGAAATACTTTTATCTCCTGAGCGTGTGTTTGAACTTGTTCGTATGCCTCATGAGAAATGGAATCAAAATCACCAATGGCCAAATCTACAGTCATTTCAGCGCGTGTCATGGTAACCGCTCCGTGATCGACACCAATCCAATAATCGATATGAGCATACTGCGTAAGATCAGGAATTAATTCAGACGGTCCACCTGCGACAATTCCGATTGTTTGTAACTGTTTCATTGACATCACAATGAATCTTTTATCCGATTGATCGCATCCAGCCGGTCCTCATGATTGAAGACAGCACTTCCAGCCACTAAAACATCTGCTCCGGCATCTGCACATAATTTGGCGGTTTCTGTATTGACACCACCGTCTACTTCGATTTCATACGAAAAGCCGTGTTCTGTACGCAAATCGAATAATTGCTTGATTTTATCGATTCCACTGTGGATAAATGACTGGCCGCCAAATCCTGGATTGACGGTCATCACAAGGACTAAGTCCACATCAGCCAAAACATGTTGGATCAGATCGACGGGTGTTGCCGGGTTAATCACAACGCCAGCCTTTACGCCAGCCTGCTTAATCTGTTGAATGACCCGGTGAAGATGCGGGCAAGCTTCTTGATGGACCGTAATGATATCTGCCCCTGCATCCACGAATGCTTGAACATACTGCTCTGGATTTTCGATCATTAAATGAACGTCTAACGGTAAGTCGGTGACCGGGCGAATCGCATCGACAATCAGCGGTCCGATCGTAATATTCGGCACAAAATGACCATCCATGACATCCACATGGATATAATCAGAGGCTGGCTCTACTTCTTTGATTTCTTCTCCAAGCTTTGAAAAATCAGCAGATAAAATCGATGGTGCTAGTTTTACCATGTTCAATACCTCGGCTTTCTAGATTGTATTTCTTCATAAAAAGTTTGATAATGTTCATACCGCCATTCAGGAATTTTACCCTCTTCCACTGCCGCTTTTACAGCGCATCCAGGTTCTTTCATATGCTTGCAGGCCCTGAATTTACACTGGTCTTGGATGTCTACGAATTCAGGGAAACAAAATCGTAAATCTTCTGTTTCGATTTCATTGAATTCAAGCGAACTGAACCCGGGTGTGTCAGCTATTAAACCGCCAGCTAATGAAAACAGTTCGACATGCCTGGTCGTATGCTTCCCTCGTCCGAGACTTTTCGAAATATCTCCTGTTTCAAGTTCCAGTGATAAATCAAGTGCATTCAAGATCGTTGATTTTCCAACGCCAGATTGCCCGGCAATGACACTGATCTGGTCTTTTAAAAATGGCTTGACTTCCGAAAACATCTCTTCTGTCGATTCATCTTTGGAAAACGTAAGGACATCATAGCCAATTGCTCGATATTCATCCATGTATTGTTTAATCTTCTCGTAATTGGCTTCATCCATTAAATCTTTTTTCGTCAAAATAATCAGTGGATCGATTTCATGGTACTCAATCAATACTAGGAAACGGTCCAAGAGTAATGGGCTGAATTCTGGTTCGACTAACGAATGGACGATGACCGCTTGGTCGATATTCGCTACAGGCGGACGAACCAATTCGTTCACCCGCTCAGCTATTTCCACAATCGTACCCGTGCCATCCTCCTGGACATCCACCGTCACTAGATCACCAACCAGTGGAGTTATTTTTTGCTTTCGGAATAATCCACGTCCTTTACACTCAATCAATTCATCTCCGGACAAGACGTAATAAAATCCACTGAGCGACTTGACTATTCTTCCTTCCTTCATCCGTTCACCCTTTCGTTATTCCTCATATGGTACCGATTCCTCAATATACGTTTCCCCGTCACGGACAACCCGATAACTTGCAAATTCCTCTGGTTCAATCGTAACGTCAATGGTATATGTCGTATCTTCAAATATTTCTTCCTCATAATAGACATTATTGATGTTTCGGTTGGCATCACCGATATAAATCGTAACTTGCTGCCCAACAGGC
This sequence comes from uncultured Bacillaceae bacterium, assembly GCA_937958375.1. Classification (GTDB taxonomy): domain Bacteria; phylum Bacillota; class Bacilli; order Bacillales; family Alkalibacillaceae; genus Allobacillus. The sequence goes on along the minus strand of CALGNY010000138.1, from coordinate 8,814 downwards.
TCTGGCGGTTCTTCTTCTTCATTTTCTTCATCTTCTGGACTGGTTTCTGGCTCTGGCGGATCATAGGCGACATCAAATGTGATTTCTTTTGTCACTGGCTGCAAGTCTGGTCCTTTTGAAACGACTACCCTAAATTCGTCTCCCTCTTCCAGTTCGGTGTTTGGACCAGGATCTTGTTCAATGATTCTGCCTTCTTCTACGTCATCCGAAAATTCCTCTTCTGTGACGAGTGATAAGTCGTTCGTTTGTGCATATTCTTGCACATCTTCAAGAGACCAACCTTCAACAGACTGCAAGCTTATGGTCGGTGGGCCTATACTGACGTCAAATATGACCGTTGTTTCCTCAGGAATGATTTCTTCACCTGGGGCCGGTTGAATTTGCGCAATGATTTCCCCTTCTGGTTGATCCGATTCTTTTTCATAACCGATCACATCGCCGTATCCATTACTATCAAGGAACCGTTTCGTTTGGTCATATGAGCTTCCGACATAGTCCGGGAATTCAATTTTTTCTTGACCTAAGCTGGTCACAAGCGTCACCGTCGCTCCTTCTCTGACCGTGTTACCGGCACGAGGGGACGTTCGGATGACCAATCCTTCTTCAAGCTCTTCGTCATATGTGGATTCCCGTTCAACCTCTAAACCTAATTCACTTAGCTCACTAAAGGCCTCTTCATATTCATACCCCGAAACGTCAGGGATTTCGACATCATCTGGTACAAGCATACTCGGCAAGAAAAATAATGCGACAATAGCGGCAACTAAAGCAAGTGCTCCGAAAGAAATTAAAAAGATCATCCATTTTTTCTTTTTGGACGGTTTCTCATCTTTTTCGCTTGAATTAACCAATGTTTCAGCGCTTTCTTCTTCAAATTTCGTATTCGGCGGAATCGCTGGCATCACTTTCGTTTGTTCGCCTTCTTCCTGTGGCGGAACATATCGCTCTTCTTCCAACCGATTGGTATTCAAAACGGTTTCCAAATCCCGATGCATCTCTTCAATTGATTGATAGCGATGAAGCGGATTTTTCGCCGTAGCTTTCAACACGACATTCTCTAAACTTTGGGGAACATCCGGCTGGAAGCTCTTCACATAAGGTGTTTCTGTCTGCATATGTTTCAATGCAACAGACACAGCCGATTCACCAGAAAATGGCAAACGTCCGGTGAGTAACTCAAATAACACGATTCCTAACGAATAGATATCGGATTTTTTGGTTGCTGTTCCACCTCTTGCTTGCTCAGGTGATAAATAATGGACCGAACCGATGACATCATTCGTTTTTGTCAGCTGTGTCGAACTCAGTGCCCGGGCTATTCCAAAATCCGTAATTTTTACATTCCCATATTGGTTCATCAAAATATTTTGTGGTTTGACATCCCGATGAATAATGCCATTCTCGTGGGCATGAGAAAGGGCTGATGTCAATTGAAGCATGATCGCAACTGCCTCAGATGGTGAAAGTGGACCATTGTATTGGATGTGCTCCTTCAATGTGTCACCTTCCACATATTCCATCACCATATAATAGATATCATCTTCTTGCCCGACATCGAAAATATTGACGATATGTTCATTGGATAAACTGATTGCGGATTCAGCTTCACGCCTGAAGCGCTCAATGAATTCATGGTTATTGGAGTATTCCATTTTCAAAACTTTGATGGCGACTTCACGGTTTAAAATCAAATCTTCACCAAGATAGACATTCGCCATTCCGCCACCGCCGATGACGCGCAACAATTTATATCGATCGTTTAAGGTTCTCCCTCTTAACACGTTGAAACACCTTCTTCGTCCCCGTCATTTACCCATAAAAGCAGGGTAATATTATCTTCTCCCCCACGTTCATTCGCTAAGTGGATCAATTGGTCCAATTTTTCTTCATGGTCCAGATCCGATGTGACAATCTCCTGAATCTCATCTTCTGAAACCTTATTCGTCAACCCATCCGTACATAGGAAAAGATAGGTATCCGGCTCCATCGTTAATGTCATCGAATGAATATTCAACCGTTCTTCTGTTCCGACTGCTTGCGTCAGCACATTTTTCTTCGGATGATATTCCGCTTCTTCAATCGTCAATTCACCATTACGGACTAATTCGTGGGCAAACGAATGGTCCTCCGTTTTTTGTTCGATCGAATCTTTCTCAATGACATACAGTCGACTATCACCAATATGCCCAACAGCTGCTTGACTTTCTACAATGACTGCAGCGGTTACGGTCGTTCCCATCCCCTGACAGCCTTCATTTTCTTTCGAATAGGTTAGGATTTCAGCATTCGCTTCATAAATCGCTTCATTCAGCCACGTTTCTGCATCCTCAATGGTTTGAAATTTCGCCGTATTTTCCCATTTCTTATGTAATAGCGAAACGGCCATTTTGCTCGCTACATCGCCTGCTTTATGGCCACCCATTCCATCAGCGATGATCGCGAGCAACTGGCCCTCTGGATGATCAAACGTTCCGCCCGCATCTTCATTGACGGAACGGATTTGTCCACGATCTGATTTAAAATATGCAGTCATCATCTGCACCTCACTTTTTCAAATTACCCTGTCAAATCATTTCCGTTTGATTCGCGTGATGAAAAATCCGTCTGCTGAAAAATCTTGTGGAAAGATCTGTAACCCAAATGGCGTTATACCAGGTAAACCTTGACATGCTTGAGGTAATTCTTCAAAAAATAGTTGATCCACTTCGTAAGCTGATTCTTCCTCAAGTACTTCCCGAATCAGCTCCTCATTCTCTTCACGATCGACGGTACATGTGCTGTATACCAGTCTACCATCTTGTTTGAGTAATGGAAGAACCGCCTTCAGCAATTCCTTTTGGATTGAAGCCAACGATTGAATATCCGCTTCATCTTTGGAATATTTGATATCTGGCTTACTTCGTAATACACCTAGTCCTGAACACGGTGCATCCAAAAGAATTCGATCAAACGTAAACGGATCGAAACGCTCACCCAAAAGTCGGCTATCCAACGCATCCGTTTCAATGTTTGTCAGCCCAAGCTGCTCTGCTTTCTCAGCAACCAGTTTGACCTTTTTCTTGTGTAAATCAAATGCGAAAATCTTTCCTTCATTGTTCATTTTTTCTGCCAGATGTGTCGTTTTGCCCCCTGGTGCACTGCAGGCATCCAAAACTGTCATGCCTGGGGTCGGTGCACACATTTCCGACACTAGCATCGACGTTTCATCCTGGATAGTTAGTTTCTCCGGAAAGAGATCGCTTTTTAACACATTTCCTTTTTCAATAATAAGACCTTGCTTAGATAATTTCGATGGACGGACCTCAATTCCCTCTTTCGATAGGAAATCGGTCGCATCTTCTCTCGTCACTCGTTGTGGATGAACCCGGACAGCTATATTTTTGTGCTCGATATTCGAACGGCACATCGCTTCTGTCACCTTTTCTCCATAGAATGTCATCCACCGTTTGACCAACCAAAGCGGATGGCTTGTCTCAATTGCGAGGCGCTCTACAGGATCTGAAATAGAATCCAAGTCAGGTGTACCTTTCCGTTGAAGGTTTCTCAACACACCGTTAACCAAACCGGCAATTCCCTTGTGCCCTCGTCGTTTGGCGATTTTTACCGCTTCATCAATTACCGCGTGATCAGGAATCCTCTCCAAATAAATCATCTGGTAAAAAGATAAGATGAGTAACCACCGCACCCATGCATCCATCTTCTTTTTCTTGGTGAATTGGTCAACATAATAGGAAAGTGTAAGTTTTCGTTGCAGCGACCCATACACCAACTCGGTCAAGAGATTTTTATCCTCTTGGTTGAATTGGTTTTTTTGAATGGCTTGATTGATCAAAAGGTGGCTGAATCCCCCTTGATCACCGACTTGCCGTAATAGATCAAGTGCAACTTCTCTTACATTTTTCATCGAATCACCCTAACTGTTCGCCGACCGTGAAGTAGTCTTGACTTCCTCTTAAAAAATCTTCCGCATTCATCCGTTTTTTCCCAGCGGGTTGAAGCTCCGTGATTTTCAGTAATCTTCCATCTCCAGCACATACGAGAATACCATCTTTCAAGATATCCACGATTTCACCAGGCTGCCCGTTATGTTGTTCATCCACCTTTTTTGCCCACCAAATCTTTACGGTTGTCTCTTTGTATTTAGTATAAGCAACTGGCCAAGGATGAAGACCTCGAATATGATTATAAATTTCATGTTGCGTCTGTTGCCAATCGATTTTTTCTTCTTCCCGTTTGATATTATAAGCATAAGTCGCCTGCTCATCGTCTTGAGGGACTGGGTCAACTTCTTCAGAAAAAATCTTTGGTAGCGTTTGTTTCAAAAGGCTCGCCCCAAGCGTGGATAACTTGTCATGAAGGCTACCGGTATGATCGTCTTCCTCAATCGGGATTGCTTCCTGACTGATCATGTCACCCGTATCTAGCCCTTCTGCCATATACATAATCGTGATTCCGGTTTCTTTCTTACCTTGCATGATGGCATAGTGGATCGGTGCGCCTCCTCGAAGCTCAGGAAGTAGGGAAGCATGGACATTGATGCAACCGAATTGTGGTGCCTCCAGCATTTCTTTTGGGATGATTTGTCCGTAGGCAGCCGTCACGATGAGATCAGGCTCGTATGCCAAAACCGATTCATATTCATGCCTGATTTTTTTCGGTTGGACAACCGGTAAATCATGCTCCAAGGCAAACTGTTTGACCGGTGAAGGTGTGAGCTTCTTTTTTCTGCCTTTTGGCTTATCCGGTTGCGTCACAACAGCAACGACTTCCTCATCTGATTCGAGTAATGATTTTAAAATAGGGACACTAAAATCTGGCGTCCCCATAAAAACAATTCTTTTAGCCATCGAATACTCCTTTTCAGCGTCATTGATTACATAAAATAATACGGATCAAAATCAATGGTCAAACTTAATTTATTTTGGTTCACTTCTTTTTTGAAATGGTCCAAAACGTTCCGTAAAGCGAAGTCAACTTCTTCTTTCCGTTTATATTTTATCAAACATTGGTAACGATAGCGATCTTTTATCCGGAGCATCGGGGAAGGCGTCGGCCCTAACAGAATAGAGTCCTCTGATAAGTGCTGTGATAACACGTTGGCCATCTCATTCGCCGCCTGATTCACCCTGACGTGGTTTTCATGGGAGAGATTAATCAATACCATGAAAAAGTAGGGTGGATAGCCGACCTGTTTCCTCATTTTCATTTCACGGTTGAAAAATCCTTCAAAGTCGTAATCACTCGCTAAAACAACCGAATAATGCTCTGGTGTATACGTTTGGACGACAACTTCACCAGGAAGGTCGTGTCGGCCGGCCCTTCCGCTCACTTGCGTCAACAATTGGAAGGATCGTTCACTGGCTCGGAAATCAGGTAAGTGAAGCATCGAATCCGCCGCGATGACTCCGACGAGGGTAACGTTTTTAAAATCCAACCCTTTCGCAATCATCTGCGTCCCCAACAAAATATCCGCGTCACCTCGTCCGAATTGATCCAGTAATTTTTCGTGGGAACCTTTTTTGGATGTGGTGTCCACGTCCATCCGTATGACTCGAGCTTCTTCAAAATGAACATGTAATGCTTCTTCAATTTTTTGTGTCCCCGTTCCAAAAAATCGAATCGCTTCACTTTCACAATTCGGGCAACGTTGCGGCATCCACCGTTCAGCATTACAGTAGTGGCACTTCAATTTATTCTGTTTTCGGTGATACGTCATCGAAATATCGCAATGCTCACATTGGATCGTTTCTCCGCATTCGCGACACATCACAAAAGAGGAATAGCCGCGCCGGTTCAATAGCAAAACAACTTGTTCGTTTTTATCCAATCGATCTTGGATTTTTTGGGCCAATGATTCAGAAAACATGGAACGATTGCCTTTTTCAAGCTCCGTTCGCATGTCGATGATTTCCATTTCCGGTAGAGGCCGCGCATTGACACGTTCAGTTAACTCCAATAAGGTATAGACCCCTTTGGATGCACGTGCATAAGATTCTAGTGTCGGTGTCGCACTTCCCAAAACGACTGGGCAATCGTGTGCTCGTCCACGATATTTCGCGACTTCTCTCGCATGATATTTCGGATAATCTTCTTGTTTGTAGCTCGTCTCATGCTCTTCATCAATAATGATGATCCCTAGGTTTTCAAATGGAGCAAAAACCGCAGAGCGGGCACCGACCACAACGCTGACTTCTTTGCGTTGGATTTTCCGCCACTCATCATATTTTTCACCTTGGGAGAGTGCGCTATGCAACACAGCCACCTCACCACCGAACCGCTCCTTGAATCGGGTCACCATTTGTGGCGTCAGTGAGATTTCCGGAACGAGAACGATCGCCTCTTTTCCATCGGATAGGACGCGCTCGATCGATTGCAGATAGATTTCTGTTTTCCCGCTTCCTGTAATGCCATGCAATAAAAACACTTCATGCCTGTTTTCATCAATGGATGTATGGATCGGCTCGATCACTTTTTGCTGTTGGCCGGTCAGTGGCAACGAGTCGGTCAATTCAGTGATGTCTTTTTGATAAGGATCTCGATAAATCTCTTTTTGGATCAGTTTGACGAGATTTTTTTTGACCAATTGATCGACGGTCGATCGATTGGTTTGGTATTTATGGAGCAGCTCTTTTAATCGAATCGGTTCCGGTGCCTCTTCGAAGTGTTCGAGGATCATCCGTTGCTTTTTTGCTTGATATCCGAAGTTTTCAAGCGTTTCAAGTAGTTCGTGTGGATCGAGGTTCAGTGTTACGTATGTATCTGTTTTGACTCGATTTTTTTCTTTGACGATATATTTGATATCGATCAATCCGTCCTGAACCATCTTCGTCACTTGACTGGATGGAATCTCATAATTTTCAAGCTCTTCGAAGGGAAACACTTCTCTTCCGGCAGCCGCGCGTTGCCACAATTCCGGGTATTCCGATTCCTCACCAAGCAACCAGACTTCTTTTTTATACTTTGCTTTGAACGCTGCAGGCAACATCGCTTGCATCGCAGAAATCCGGTAACATAACGTTTCTTCTTGGAGCCATTTGGACAACTGAAGCAATTCATTCGTCAAAATGGGGGTATGGTCCATCACTTCGATAATCTCTTTTAATTGGTCAAACTCACTTTCATCCGTCAGCTCCGTTACAAAGCCCATGACTTTTCTTGGACCAAATGGAACTATTACGCGAACGCCAGGCTGAACAGAGCCCTCCAAGTGTTCCGGAATCTGATAATCAAAAAGCGAATCGATGGCGGCAGCTGCGACATCGATGACAACCTTCGCAATGTTCATCCATTATTCCTCCGTCATTTTTCGATTAAATAGCTGAATTAATTGTTCTGCAATCTCTTGCTTCGCTGCATATGGAATGCGATGTTCTTCTTCGTCCTTCGTAAAGACGTGGACTTCGTTGTGGTCTGACCGGAAACCTTTTTGGTTACCAATCTCATTAATGACGATCGCATCGAGCTTTTTTCGTTCCAGTTTATCTTTTCCGTACTGAATCAGATTGTCTGTTTCTGCAGCAAAACCGACTAAAAATTGATGTGATTTTTTGGAGCCCAATTCCGCCAAGATGTCCTTCGTCCGTTCCATTTCGATGGTTAACTCACCATCTTGTTTTTTCATTTTTTGTTCAGACGTCACCTTTGGCCGATAGTCTGCAACAGCTGCGGCTTTGATGACTAGGTCTTGCTGATCGAAGTCGTTCATCACGGCCTGATACATTTCTTCAGCTGATTGAATGTGTATCGTTCGAACGCCCGGAATGGAATCCAGCTCAACCGGACCGGATACCAACGTTACATCCGCTCCGTATTGCATCGCCGCTCTGGCAAGCGCGTACCCCATCTTTCCGGATGAATGATTCGTGAAAAACCGGACCGGATCAATGACCTCTTGGGTCGGACCTGCCGTAATCAAGACTTTCTTTCCTTTCATCAACGCATTTTTCGCTTCTGTTTCGCGAATGACCTCAATGATACGCTCAGGCTCTTCCAAACGGCCTTTACCAACGTAACCACATGCCAAATAACCATCGCCCGGTTCAATAAAACGATAGCCCATTTGTTCTAGCTCGATTAAATTGTTTTTGACTGCCGGGTGAGCGTACATATGGACGTTCATGGCCGGAGCAACATACACAGGGGATGTCGCTGCGAGTAGCGTGGTCGTAAGCATATCATCAGCCAAACCATTCGCAATCCGACCTAATAGATGTGCTGTTGCCGGTGCCAAGATGATGAAGTCCGCCCAATCCGCTAAATCAATATGTGCAATTTTTTCCGGGTTTTTTTCATCAAATGCATCTGTATAAACAGGATTTCGGGACAGCGCCTGGAACGTGAGTGGCTGAACAAATTGCGTCGCCCCTTCCGTCATAATTACTTTTACATTGGCTCCCTGCTGAACGAGTTTACTTGTCAGTGCACAAGCTTTATAGGCAGCGATCCCACCTGAAACACCTAATACGACATTTTTCCCTTGGATCATTGAAATTCCTCCAGATTCTTTTCACGACATATGTAAAGACTAAATTTCCGATGAATTCCTACTTTTAATCTACAAATATTATACGTGATTGAAACATATGTTTCCAATCGAATTGACTTCTATTGGAGATTGGGATCTAGGGTATTAATAGGGTGGGAAACGGTTTAGCGTGTTAAGTGAGTGATTGCGGAGAAGCTTTTATCAGCAATTAGAGCGCGTTTATCGACAGTTGGAGGCTTTTTATCGACAGTTAGAAACCATTTAACGACAATTAGAGGCCGTTTATCGACAGTTAGAAACCATTTATCGACAGTTGGAGGCCGTTTATC
>CALGNY010000137.1 GCA_937958375.1 uncultured Bacillaceae bacterium | reverse complement strand
GCCATTCGTGAAAGTAATCCATTGATGATGCCGATGGTTCATATTGAAGCAAACAATAATATAAGAAATGAAGCTGACCTCGTCCTCGTTTTAGGTTCTCGAATCGGCGAAACCGACTGGTGGGGAAAAGCTCCATACTGGAACAAAGACCAACAAGTGATTCAAGTCGATTTGGATCCAACCATTCTTGGTGCGAACAAACCGGTTGAACTGGCCATTCAAGCAGATATCGGGAAGTTCTTGGATCGTTTATATGAAAAATTGGTCAAGAAGCAAGATGTTATGGCTCATCAAGATCGTCAAAAAACCGTGAATCGTTTCGTCAAAGAACGGGCAAAGAACCGAAGCAAACTGGATGAAAAATTAAAAGACAAAAACGCTCCGATGAATCCAGCGCATGTACCGGCAATTTGCCATGAGATGTTTCCGACCCAATCCCCTGTCATTTTTGATGGTGGCAATACAACCATTTGGGGAAATTTCTATTACGAAATCGAGAAACCAGGAAACGTTCTCTCTACCTTTAAATTTGGGATGCTCGGAGCAGGCGTCGCTCAAGCCTTGGGTGCCGCAGTCGCAAATCCGGACCAACCTGTTTGTTGCATTATCGGGGATGGTGCCATGGGTTTTCATCCACAAGAAGTTGAAACCGCCGTCCGGAACAACTTACAAGTGATTTATCTCGTGATGTGCGACAAGCAGTGGGGCATGGTGAAGATGAATCAACACTTTGCCTTAAAACCGGTCAAAACACTCGTCAAAAAATCATTGAGTGATGAAGAAAGTATCAAGTCGGATTTAGGTGAGATTGAATTCGATAAACTTGCAGAGAGTATGGGAGCACATGGAGAAAGAGTTAATCACCCGGATGAACTGAAGGCAGCCTTACAACGCTCGCTCGATACCGGTAAATGTGCTGTCATCCACTGTGATGTGGATCCGGTAAAACATATGTGGGCTCCAGGTTTGAAATATTTCAAGGATATGCACGCCGAACCAAAGGGGAAATAATATGGGGATTGATGAAATTCAATTAAATTTTAGTTCCAATACGTTGCTATTAATGAATATTCTCATCGGATTTATTATGTTCGGAGTAGCTCTTGATCTAAAAGTAGATGACTTCAAACGAACGTTGAAAACACCTAAGCCATTCATCATTGGCATCATCGCACAATTTTTCATCATGCCAGCATTGACATTTTTGTTAGTCTTACTGCTCGAACCGCGACCAAGCATCGCCCTTGGCATGTTTCTCGTCGCGGCCTGTCCGGGTGGGAATTTATCCAATTTCATTACCCACTTAGGCAAAGGTAATACCCCTCTATCCATTAGTTTATCTGCCGTATCGACTTCGTTATCGATTATCATGACACCGTTGAACACAATGATGTGGGGATCCATTTATCAGCCAACGCGAGAAATTTTGCAATCGTTTATGATTAGTCCGTGGAGTCTCGTGCAAACGATTATTATCTTACTTGGGATTCCCTTGGCAGCAGGTATGTACGTCAATTATAAGAAGCCTGACTGGTCAAAAAAAGCTAGTCGATGGATGAAACGGTTTTCCATCGCTTTCTTTTTACTTTTTGTCATTGGCGCTTTGTTGACGAATTTTACTTACTTTTTAGACTACGTTCATATGGTTGTGATTGCCGTCTTCCTTCATAACCTGATCGCCATATTATCTGGCTATTTTTCTGCAAAAACACTCGGATTGGCTGAAGCCGATCGTCGCGCAATTGCCATCGAAATCGGTATTCAAAACTCTGGCCTTGGATTGATCTTGGTCTTCAACTTTTTTGATGGTCTTGGTGGCATGGCGATCGTCGCTGCCTGGTGGTCGATCTGGCATATTATATCTGGATTATCCCTTGCTTTCTTTTGGTCGAAACGAGAACCCAAAAAGATGCAACAAAGTGATGAGGTTAGCGAGGTGGCTACATGAATATTTTAATTACTGGGGCTTGTGGTTATATCGGCAGTCAGCTTGTACAGCAACTGCAAGCACAGAATAAACAAAAACAATGGAAAATTATTGCGACAGATATCCGGGAGCAACCACATTTTGACTTAGCTGAAGGAACCGAATACGTCAAATTGGATGTTCAATCACCGGAAGTTGATGACATAATTCGAACAAAAAACATCGATCGAGTCGTGCACCTGGCTACCATTGTCACGCCAGGCAAAAAAAGCAACCGTGAGTTTGAATACAATGTCGATGTCAAAGGAACAGAAAATGTGTTGAACGCTTGCGTTGCGTATGGCGTAAAGCGCATTGTGATTTCTTCCAGTGGAGCAGCTTATGGCTATCACCCCGACAATCCAGCTTGGTTAAAAGAAACCGATCAAATCCGAGGAAATAAAGAATTTGCCTATTCGTATCATAAGCGATTAGTGGAACAAATGCTGGCTGACTTTCGTGAAAAGCACCCAGAACTCGAACAAGTCATTTTCCGGATTGGTACCATCCTTGGTAAAAATGTAAACAATCAAATCACTGATTTATTTCAAAAAAAGTATCTCTTAGGTATTTCCGGTTCAGACAGTCCGTTTGTCTTTATCTGGGACCAAGATGTTGTTTCCTGCATCATTCAAGGGGTTACAGGTGACAAAACAGGCATATACAATATCGCGGGTGACGGTGCAGTAACCGTTGATGAGCAAGCTGGCATGATGAATAAAAAAGTCATCCGCCTCCCCCCTCGCCTCGTCAAAACCGGATTATTTGTGTTAAAGCGGTTGAACCTCACTCAATATGGGGAGGAACAAATTAATTTTCTTCGTTACCGACCTGTGTTGGACAATACTCAATTAAAGGAACAATTTGGCTTCACCCCGACTTACACGTCAAAAGAAGT
>CALGNY010000136.1 GCA_937958375.1 uncultured Bacillaceae bacterium | reverse complement strand
TCTATTTAGACTGTAGACATTCTCTGCCTATTGAATGTCTACAGTTTTTTTTAGTTTAATCGTTTTACTAACAAAAAACCGTATATTGATCGGGCTAAGCCTCGATCAATATACGGCCATTCATTCGTATTAATAAACTTTGATACGGACGGTTTTTCGTCCAAATGACTTTGCTTTTTCATACGAACTAAAATGGATGTCAATCTTTTTCCCATTGATGGCACCGCCAGTATCACCAGCTGTAAATGTACCATAACCCTCTACCCAAACTTTTGAACCTAACGGAATGACACTTGGGTCGACGGCAATGACGTTAGGATTTTTACGTAAATCAATGCCTGTCGCAGTATGAGTTGAAAGGTTCGGGTTGTTCGTCGAATAAGCAGTTGCCTGAACCATCATCGTTTTACCATCATCTTGCTTGTTGTCTGCAGTCTCTACCGATGATTTTTCGTCAGCAGATGCTTGAACGACTTTCGGTTCGGATCTTTCTTGTTTCTTAGCAACCGTCTGTACTTTCTTAGGTGGTTCTTTTGTTCCTTGTGCAATAATTTTGTTTTGACTTTCTTCTACGATTTCTTCATCAATCAATTCACGAGAAACTTCTTCCCCGTTCTTATAGGTAATTTCGAAGGTTTGAACTTTCTTGCCTTCTTTTCCTTCTTCAACGACACGTGTTTTCCCTTTTTCTAGCGTGTCATCTTCCTCGGTTTCCGTTTGGAATGGAACCGTTTCTTCGTATGTTTTTTCTTCTTTTTCAACCCGGGTAATGTCGATCGTTTCATTTCCTTCGACCATTTCTTTCGGGTCAATGTTCAGTTGATCGAACTCGGACAGTTGAATTCCTTCTTGGGCCAGCAAAGATTCAATTGATTTTTCCGTCGTCATGATGGATCTCTTTTCGCCTCCATCATTGATGACGACTTCAAATGCTCTTGAAATCGCTAAATGTTGGCCGTCAACAAGTTCATCGCTCAATCCGAATGCAAATTGATCATTTTCGTCGATTTCTATGTTTTCTTCTTCCAAAAATTCTTCGATTGTATCAGCTAGCGTAAAATAATTTTTCGTTTTACCGTCGATGGTGACGACTACTTCATTGGCATAATCGACTTCGATTTCCATGCCATCTTCCAGTACTTGATCCAATTTCGCTGAAAGATAATCGTGCTCACCGACTTCGACTTCTAATTCGTCCAATAGTTCTTCTACGGTTTCTGCTGTTGTTCGTGTGTTGATTTCTTCCTCTTCAGCCAGTAACGTTACGTCTTTTTTCATAGATTCATAGATGATAAAAAATAATGAGGCCATGGCAATTAAGGTGGAGAACATAATGACCATGCTTTTTGCGCCGAAGCGCTTACGAGCTGAATTCTTCTGTTCTTCGGTTTTCATAGACGAGCCTCCTATACCTATTGAATTATAGGTATACAAATAAAAGAAGTCAATTTACAATTCGATTACAAACATGTTACAAAACGATCGGGCAAAAGAGAAACACACGCGTGGCCTATATCGACATCCTATTATCGGATTTCGATTTTCATGCCTCACGTGTGTTTTTGTTACATTCTTTTAATATAATTGGCAACAGGCCTTTTTACGCAGAATAGTGCACTATCACCGCTACGGAAATATACTTCGCTTTTACCCATAGGGCATAAGGCGACATCTGCGATCAATCGCAGTGTCTTCTTTACAACGGGAAGCTGGTGAGCCTCCTCGTGCTAAAGCACTCCGGGGTCTCACCTATGCTCTTTCTCCCGTAGGAGTCTACGTATATTTCCTTCGCTAAGTTACGTATTGTCCTTATTCATTGAATTGCAATTTAGTTATGTCTCAGCCTCTTTAAGAAATACCAAAGAGTCTTTTCGCATTCGTTCTCGTTGCTTCTCCAATTTCTTCTAAGCTCATTTCTTTGATTTCCGCTATTTTTTCTGCGACTAATTTCACATAAGCCGGTTCGTTCCGTTTTCCTCGGTTCGGGTGTGGTGCCAAAAATGGACAATCGGTTTCAATCAATAACTTGTCGAGCGGTACTTGTTCGGCGACAATTTTTGGATCGGTCGCATTTTTGAACGTCACCGGACCGCCAAGTGATATGTGAAAGTTAAGGTCCAAGCATTCGTGGGCATAGGATGCCTGATCATTGAAACAGTGCATAATCCCACCGACTTCTGAAGCATCTTCTTCCTTCAGAATCTTAATGATATCTTCCGTTGCTTCTCGGTTATGGATAATGATCGGCATTTTCAGCTTTTTCGCCAATCGGATTTGTTTTCTGAAAACCTCTTGTTGGACATCATGGGGTGATTTATCCCAATGATAGTCCAGCCCCATCTCACCGAGCGCAACGACTTTCTCATGGGATGCAAGCTCTTCAATCCACGCTAAATCCTCATCGGTCATATCGATGGCATCAACCGGATGCCAACCGACCGCCGCATAAATAAATGGATATTCTTCAGCGATTTCAATCGCCAATGGAATCGTCTTCCGGTCGAAGCCGACGACCACCATTTCTGTGACGCCCGCTTCTTTTGCCCGTTCAATCACTTCATCTCGATCATCCATAAACTGATCGGCATTCAAATGGACATGTGTATCAAATAACACCTTATCATCCTTCCTATCAGCCAGAGTCAATTAGTTGATTTGTGTTCCGTTCGGCAATGTTTGATCAATGGTAGCAAGAGATAAATTACCTTCATCGTCTTCACCGGCCAATATCATCCCTTGGGATAGCTCACCACGTAATTTAACAGCCTTCAAGTTGGAAACGACGATGACTTTTTTGCCGATCAACTCTTCCGGTTTGAAATGCTCTGCAATGCCAGAGACGACTTGACGTTTTTCAAACCCAAGATCGACTCTTAACTTCAGTAATTTATCGGCCTTCTTCACTGGATCCGCTTCAATCACTTCGGCGACGCGGAAATCCAATTTCATAAAATCATCAATGGTGACTTCTGGGGCCAGGTCACTGCCACCCTCATCCGTTGGCTCTTTCGTTTCTTCTTTTTTCGGTGCAGGAGGTGCCATCATATCTTTAATCGCTTGAATTTCGACTTCATTATCCAACCGCGGGAAAATCGGGTTGCCTTTTTGGACTTTTGTTCCTCTTGGAAGTTGTTCAAAATCATTCAGGCTATCCCAGCCGTGAAGCGCTTCATTTTCGATGCCCAATTGCTCAAATACCTTTTGAGGCGTAGACGTCAAGAATGGTTGGAGCATAATCGCAATCTGTCTGAGTGACTCGACAAGATGAGCCATGACGTTGCCCAATCGTTTTCGTTTGGATTCATCTTTTGCCAATACCCAAGGTTCATTTTCATCAATGTATTTATTTGTGCGACTGATGAACTTCCATAGTGTGGACAAAGCAACCGAGAACTGCATGTTTTCCATTGCGTCCTCCACCTCCGCTCGTACATCCCGAGCGAGATTCATCAAATCACGGTCATATTCCGTCTCATTCAATTGAATGGCAGGGATCTCACCATCAAAGTACTTATTGATCATCGCAACGGTACGGTTCAACAAGTTCCCCAAGTCATTTGCCAGGTCATAGTTGGTACGCTCAACGAACGCCTCTGGTGTGAATACGCCATCTGATCCAAATGGGACTTCACGAAGCAAATAATAACGAAGGGCATCTAAACCATAACGGTCAATCAGACTGACTGGGTCGACGACATTCCCCTTTGATTTAGACATTTTTCCATCTTTCATGAGTAGCCAACCGTGTGCAAAAACTTTTTTCGGTAACGGCAAATCAAGTGCCATCAACATAATTGGCCAATAAATGGTGTGAAAACGAACAATCTCCTTACCGACTAAATGGACATCGGCTGGCCAGAACTTTTGGTATTTCTCATCATTGTCTGTGCCATAACCTAACGCCGTAATGTAATTGGATAACGCATCAATCCACACGTAAATGACGTGTTTTGGGTTTCCCGGAACACGAACGCCCCAATCAAACGTCGTACGGGAAACAGCAAGATCTTCTAGGCCTGGCTTAATAAAGTTGTTCACCATTTCATTTTTACGGCTTTCAGGCTGAATGAATTCGGGATTTTCCTCGTAATACTGAATCAATCGATCTGCATATTTACTCATTTTAAAGAAATACGATTCTTCTTTGACTTTTTCGACTGGGCGTCCGCAATCCGGACATTTCCCGTCATCCAGTTGCCTTTCCGTGAAGAAGGATTCACATGGCGTACAATACCATCCCTCATATTCATCCAAATAAATGTCGCCTTGCTGATAAAGTTGATCGAATATCTTTTCGACAATTTCTTTGTGCCGGTCCTCTGTCGTACGGATAAAATCATCATTGGAAATATCTAATTGCTTCCAAAGCTTTTTGATTCCTGCGACAATTTCATCGACGTATTCAATCGGCTCAACGCCTTTTTCTTCCGCTTTGCGCTGAATTTTTTGACCATGCTCGTCGGTTCCAGTCAAAAACATGACTTCATAACCACGCAACCGTTTGTACCGCGCCATCGCATCCGCAGCGACGGTCGTATAGGCATGCCCAATATGCAGATTGCCACTTGGATAATAAATAGGTGTTGTTAAATAAAAGGTGTTTTTTTCTTCTGGCATCTTAGAACCTCCTAAATTATGGGTAAAATTAACAAATAACTCGCTTTAAATATTACATTTATTTGACAATTTTTATAAATTGCAAAAAATATGTTCTCTATTTAGTGTTCGTTTGGTAAAATATGAACTAGATATTATTGTACCCATTAAATAGTTCAATTTCCACAGAGAAATAGGCGAAAATATAGCGAAACAAAAATTTACAATTTTGCCTTTACTTAATTGACTATTAAAAAAAATAGTGGTACATTAATGTCATAAGATAGCGAATCTTATTACTATGATCGAGAGGAGAGAAACGAATTATGAAATCTACAGGTATTGTAAGAAAGGTTGACGAGCTTGGTAGAGTCGTAATCCCAATCGAATTGCGCCGTACATTAGATATAAACATAAAAGATGCGCTTGAAATTTACGTGGATGACGACCAGATCATCTTAAAGAAATATAAACCGAATATGGCTTGTGCAATCACTGGCGATATTTCCAACAATAACATTACTGTTGGTGACGGTTCCATCGTTCTTAGCCGCGAAGGCGCTGAACAGTTGATCGATGAAATCCGCAAAAAATTTGACGAAAAAGTTGAAAAATAAGAGATTTACATAATAGACTGTAGCCTCGCTACAGTCTATTTGTTTTTTTGGGTCATTCTACGTGATAAGCTTGATAGACTTCCCGCTTTGATAGCGAACGCTCCGCTGCAACCTGCTTAATCGCCTCTTTTGAAGATTCACCTTCTTGTAT
The DNA here is from genome assembly GCA_937958375.1 of uncultured Bacillaceae bacterium. Taxonomy (GTDB): domain Bacteria; phylum Bacillota; class Bacilli; order Bacillales; family Alkalibacillaceae; genus Allobacillus. The sequence continues at coordinate 11,114 of CALGNY010000136.1, read as the reverse complement.
ATAAGCTTCAACATGTTCCCGAATCTCTAAACCTTCCCACCAATGATTTTTATTTGATTGGGGGTCACCTGGACCGACCATCAACACAAACTCTCCTTTTAACGTTAATTGGTCGTCATCGATCCATTGCTTGACTTCCGTGAGGCTGCCTCGTACATATTCTTCAAATCGTTTGGTCAATTCTCTTGCGATCACAATTTCCCTCGATGGCTCATAGACCTCTGACATGAACTGAATCGTTTGTTTGATCCGGTATGGTGACTCATAAAAAATCAACGTCTGTTTGATTGAATCCAAATCGTTTAAGATGTGCTGGACCTCTTTTTTCTTTTTGGGCAAAAATCCGTAGAACGTAAACGTATGAGCAGGCAAGCCTGATGCAATCAGTGCGACGAGAGCAGCATTGGCACCTGGCAGACTGACCACATCAAAACCTTCTTCCCTCACCCGCTGAATCAACTCAAATCCTGGATCCGAAACAACCGGCATTCCCGCATCACTAACCAGGGCGATCGAATGGCCTTCCTGCAATTTGGATAACAGCTCATTTTCTTTCCTTTGGTCACTGTGCTCATGATAACTGATCAGCGGTCGATGAATTTCAAAATGGTTCAGCAGCTTTTTTGTTTGCCGCGTATCTTCACAAGCAATATAGGACACTTCTTTCAAGGTCGACAACGCACGAAATGTCATGTCTTCCAGGTTTCCAATCGGTGTCGGTACCAAGTAAAGCGTTGCTCGGTTCTCATCCTTAAAACTCTTCTGAACGTCCACCATGGATTCTGCTCCCCTCTTCACCGTATAAAATGCGTGCAACCTCTGTCGTGTAATGGCCATCCTCATCATGGATATAAATCGGTGGTAGCACATGAAGGTCCGGGTTGCCATCCTTCGCATACTCCACCAACACGATATTCGCATCCCGACCTTTTTTCGGATGAACCAGCTGAATCTTCTTCGGCTCAAGTCGGTACTTTCTCCCGATCGTCATCAGATCGGCCATTCGTGCGGGCCGGTGTACAATCGCGACTTTTCCTTTCGAGCGAACAAGCAAGCTGCAAGCCTTCAACACATCATCCAAATCACATAAAATTTCATGTCTTGCATATGCCAAATGAGCATTTTCATTAATTTTCTTTTTCCCTTCGTCGGTCGGAAAATAAGGCGGATTACATGTGACGACATCAAAACGCTGCTTCGCCAACTCCTCTGGCAATTCCCTTAGATCCCCCTGGACGATGGTAATTTGATCTTCCATGTTGTTTAATTCGACATTCCGAACGGCCATATCATAAATCCGCTCTTGAATTTCCAACCCGTATAGTTCTGCATGGCTTCTTTTTGATAAAAATAAGGGAATCACGCCATTACCCGTACAAAGATCGATTACTTTCCCTCGCTTGATTGGCATATAAACGAAATTGGAAAGCAACACCGCATCGATGGAAAACGAGAAGACGGATGGACTTTGGATGATTCTTCTTTTCCGATCGGCCAACAAATAATCGATCCGTTCATCCCCTTTTAATTCAACCATAGTATGCCCTCGTTTCTATGTCGTTCAACTGATTCTCATCGTGTTGCATGTTCCGGTCTTGAGCATTCAAATGACCCGACTCTAAAGAAAACATCCTCTGCTGTACTTACAACAAAGGATGTTTCATCACATCATTCAAAAAACTTCAAACAGAAAATACAATCTTTCTCTCCACGTGGCGTACCGAAATAGACATGACAAATATGAAATCCTTCTTCATAGATCCGCGCTAGGTTGTCATATCCTTCGCCGACTGCTTGGGAGTCCTTTTCGTCTGCGTCTGCATGGTCAGCATCGGACTCTTGGTTATTTCTCAATTCATCCAATCGCTGACTCAGATGATGATTTTCATGGGCCAACTGGTGGTTTTCCTCGACCAAATGAACGAGGTTCGTTTTCATTTTCACCAATTCATCTTGTAATTCTGTAAACTTCTTTTCCACACTTGAGAAATGTTCGAGCATTTCTTTTTTGTTCACGTTACCCACCTCATTGTTTTACAACTGGAACTGAAATGGCCCCCTCTTCAATCAGTTCATCGATGGTATACTCTAGTACGCGCTCCATTTCAGGTAATTCAATCTGGACAAGTCTCTCAAGCATATTTAATCCGACGACCTTCCCATTTCCATGGGAGACCGTGATCCTCTCGCCAATGTCCGGAAGCTCTCTTTTAGCATCTTCGTACATATCATTTTCATACTTCAGGCAGCACATCAACCGTCCGCATAGTCCGGAGATCTTCGCTGGATTCAACGAAAGGTTTTGGTCCTTCGCCATCTTGATGGAAACCGGTTCGAAATCACCCAAAAAGGTTGAACAACAAAGCATTCTGCCGCACGGACCGATTCCGCCAAGCATTTTTGCTTCATCACGGACACCGATTTGGCGAAGTTCAATGCGCGTTTTAAAGACCGAAGCCAGATCTTTGACAAGGTTTCTGAAATCAACGCGACCGTCTGCCGTGAAATAAAAGATAATTTTATTTCGATCGAAGGTGTACTCGACATCAACTAGATTCATGTCTAGTTTGTGCTCATCGATCTTCTTCGAACAGACTTCAAACGCTTCGACCGTTTGCTGTTCATTTTCAGCAACCGTCCGGTGATCATGCTCATCTGCCACACGAATGACTTTTTTCAACGGCAGGACGACATCCTCTTCATCGACCCGCTTGTTGGCGATCACCACATCGCCGTACTCAATCCCACGAACGGTTTCGACGATGACATGATCATCAGTCGTAATCGTCAAGTTACCGGGATCGAAGTAATATATTTTACCCGCTTTCTTAAAACGGACACCAATAATTTCAACCAATCTATATTCACCTCTCTAATTTGAGGATTAATTGTTCCATTGCCAATGTAGGATGAACATTCATGCTTAATTTCCGCTTTGTTTGCAACACCTCATAAATGGCTGCTTTGACTGCTTTCAGCGGCATATAGGCATGTTGTTGCTCCAGCCGATCCAATTGGTCAATGAAAACCAGGTGTTCCTTTTCACCTAAATGCAAATACACGAGATCCTTCAACCAAACCGACAATAAATCCAGCCCTTTTTCATGCTGGGTGCGATCTTCAAAATGATTGAACCATGATTGGTGAAGGAATATGTATGCCTCTTCATTTGGCTGGATGATCCTATCCATTAATTGTACCACTATTTTTCGCCCATTCGCAAACCACTCATCCGTTTGCAATGCCTCCGCCTCTTCTAAATTTAACCGTAATGCCGTTCCGAGACGCGCATTTGTTTCCGTCAGACCATTTTCTTTTAATTGTTGTAGATAGGCATCGTGTGCTAATGGATAAAAGTGAATACGCTGACACCGTGACAAAATCGTATCCAGCATCGCATCAACCTGCTCCGTCAATAAGATCGCAAGTGTCTTCCGGCTCGGCTCCTCCAAGAATTTCAGCAACCGATTCGCTGCATTGACGGTCATTTTATCGGCTTCTTCCAAAATATATATTTTTTGATCCGATTCAAAACCGGAATACGTAAATTCTTTTTGTAAAAACTCGATTTGATCCTTCTTAATCGATTGGCCGTCCGGTTGAATCCAGTGCACATCCGGATGGTTTCCGGATTGGATTCGCTTGCAATCGACACAGGCACCACAAGGCTCTTCATTCTCTTGCGGATTGCTGCAAAAATAGCGCATCGCAAACAAAAGACTGGCCTCTCGTTTGCCAGTCCCCCTAGGCCCATGAAACAAATAGGCATGTGCGATTCGATTTTTTTGAATACTATTCGTCAACATTTTCGTTGCGATCGGTTGTTTGTCAAGTAATCCTGACCACGTCATCATGCCCATCCTATCTATGTCAAAAGTAATTATGCGTATAAACTCACCAGCATCCCTTTGATGTCACCGATAATTTGCAAAAGATCGAGGGACTCTTTTTCTTGATCCAGTAATTGATCGGTCAGCTCCACAAGCTTGTCATCAATCTGTTCCACCAACATCAGCTGTCTGTTGCCGCCCTCCAGGTCCCAACTGCGGGATTGTTTCAAATTCAAGCCCTGCTGGACCGTTTCCTCCATAAAATCGCGAACCATCCGTTTATATTTCGCCAAATCCTTAAACGAACGGAACTTAACAATTTTCTCTCCTTGTTGTTGAATCTGATGAAGCGCCTTCGTCAACTGTTCACCCTGGAGCTTCTCCCGTTCTTGTCCGACCATCGCTTGAAATGCTTGCGAATTCGACGGTGGATTCATTCGCTGGGGAACTTTCGCTTCTAATTTTGTTTGAAGATCTTGAGATATCTTCATCACGTTTTGACCTACTTTCTAATGCCGTTAAAATTTATGAAATGCCTCCACTGGAAGAACAAATACTGTCGCGCCGCCAACCTCTACCTTCACTGGGCGTGGAATGTAAGAATCGGCATTCCCTCCCATTGGCGAGATCGGTGCAACCATTTGTTCACGCTGACTGCAATTATCACGAATGATCTCCAACGCATGATCGACTTGATCATCATCGCAACCAATCATTAACGTCGTATTGCCCTCTTTCAAAAACCCACCACTGGTCGCCAGTTTCGTCGTCTTGTAGTCTTCCTCAGTGAGGGCATCCTGCAGCCTACCCGCATCTTTGTCTTGAACTACAGCAAGGACTAGTTTCATCCTTTACCTCCTTCAACCTCTTTTCTACCATTATAACAAGTTTTTCACGATTTTATCACTTCAACGACCCATCATTTAAATTTAATTCGTTTTGGATGACGTGCAGACAATTTTCTTGGACACTTTCGACGGGTTGGTCTGCATCTATGGCTTGGATGCGATCCGGAAACCGTTCGAGCAGCAATTCATATGCTTCATAAACCTTTTGATGAAAATCCAATTTTTCCAAATCAAGCCGATTCTGTTCTCTCCCCTGGTTTGCTTGAATACGAGCCAATCCTTTCTCCGGGTCAATTCGGAAAAGGATTGTCAAATCAGGCATCGCATCGCCAATGGCAAACCGGTTCATTTCATAAACCTCTTCTATGCCTAGGCCTCGCGCATAGCCCTGATAAGCAAGGCTACTGTCAATGAATCGATCACACAGGACAATTTTTCCTTCCGCTAATGCAGGTAATACACGCTCAACCAGGTGTTGCCGGCGTGCGGCAGCATACAGCAACGCTTCCGTCCGTGCCTCCATCTCCGTATGGCTTTTATCGAGAATGATCTCCCGGATTTTTTCCGAAATCTCAATCCCGCCAGGCTCTCGGGTACGAATGACCTGATAGCCCGCTTCGGTCAATTGATTATGTATATAGGAAAGAGCAGTCGTTTTCCCTGCCCCCTCAACACCTTCAAATGTGATAAACAATCCACTCAAATGAATAACTCCTCTATTACCGTTCTACTATAATTAAAATTCCTTGTTGCAAATTCTGACCATCATATTGAATCGATTGGAAGTGCTGCTCCTTGGATGTCAGCAGTCGAACATCTTCCTCACGGATCCGTTCGCCCTTCACTATGAGCGGAATTCCCGGCGGATAAGGGATCACGGTCTCAGCCGACAGTTGGCCAATCGCATGGGACCACTCTACCCATTCCGTTTCCAGATGATGAAGTTCTTCATAGCTGATTTCCAACCGATGAATCGCTTGTCCAATCGGAAGTCTCTTTATTTTACCATGAAACGGCCGCTTTTTGAGTGTATTTATCGATTTAATTGCACGTTCTAACCGCGTGTAGTCATAACGGTCTTGATGAAAACCATGAATCAGTAACAGTTGGTTATTTTGCACCATCTCAGGAAAAATTCCATGTGATTCAAATTGACTACTCAAATCATGCAAGTCAATCGAATCCGAAACCAACGTAATTTTAAACGGGTCATCGAGACCTTCTCGTATCGGTTGAACCGAAACGTTTTCCAACCGACTTAAACGTTGGCGGATGTGGCGAATTTGATCAAATGATTTTTCAAGATGTTCTCGTGTTCGTGTTGCCATAAAATATCTCGCCAAATCAAGCGATGCCATGACGAGATAGGACGGGCTGCTCGTTTGCACCATTTGGAGGAATCGAGCAACCTTTTTTTCAGAAACCCGGTCAGAACAGATGTGCAAATAGGACCCCATCGTCAATGCCGGCAACGTTTTATGAGCAGATTGAACGACTATATCCGCGCCGCAATCGATCGCTGATTTCGGGAAAGGGGCACCCAGTTTAAAGTGAGCGCCATGTGCCTCATCAACGAGTACAGGTATATTTTTTTCATGACAAATGGCTGTGATCTTTTCTAGTGGATAGGTCGAGCCAAAGTAATCGGGATACGTCAAAACAACAGCCTTCGCGCTTGGATGTTGTTCAATGGCCTGCTGAATCGTTTGGGGTGAAATCACCGAAACCCGATCGACTTCTTTATCATACTCCGGGGTAATAAAAATTGGCCGAGCACCCGCCAATTCTAATGCGTTCATCACCGATTTATGACTGTTTCGCTGAACAATCACTTCATCACCTGGTGCACAGACCGATAGAATCATCGCTAGATTCCCCGATGTCGTTCCGTTCACCAGAAAAAACGTCCGCTTGACTCCGTAAAGATCGGCCGCCAACGCTTCTGCCTCCCGGATCGCACCGACTGGTTGATGCAAATCATCTAGTCCAGAAAGCTCCGTCAAATCGAAAGGCAAAATCTCTTGAAACGGATTCTGGTGGAGGTCGGGAAACACCTGTCCACTCTTATGTCCTGGCACATGAAAAGAATACGAATTTTTTTGCGCGTGCTCTTTGATTCGGTCAAATAAAGGTGTTTTGTTCTGGTCCATCGACTCACTCCGTTCACTATACACTGAGCATAGCAAAGCCATCGCAGATTGAAAAGCTACCACGCTGTTTAACGGGCCATATTATCGCGTCATAGGGCGCATATCACTTGCCGTAGGGACCATATATCCTCATTGCGGGCACATTTCACCTACTGTAGGGAATATTTTTTTTCACGAAGGGCACATATATTTCGGATTAGGGCGCATTTATTTCTCTCACGGGAGCATATCTCGAGATGAAGGGAGCACATCCCCCAGTGAGAGGCGCATATGTACCGGCCTTGGCTCATAAATTTCCGCTTCGGGAACATATTTCTTCACGAAGGACACATATATTTTGCCGAAGGGCACATATTTCTCAGAGAAGGTAGCATATCAGCCAATCAAGGGAGCATATCCCCCACCAACGGGCGCATATCTATTAATTTTGGTTCATAAATTTTTCGTCTATTCCATTTCCAACACGATTCTACCAACACAGCTTGAACCTATTTACCATGATATGTAAAATATGAAGTGGGGTGATTATATGGTGAAGAAAATCTTGAAAATGGTTCTCATAGTGATATCGGTCATCGTCATTTTAGGCAGTATGGTGTTGGCGCTATTATTTTGGATGGATTCCCAGCATGACCCTACCGAGGAAGTCTATATTTCAAAAATACAAACATAAAAAAAGCCCCTATTGCTTTTGATAGGAGCTTACTTTTAATCGATCGACATAGTATTGATACCGCTCTTCTTCAGGGGACGTCTGTAAAATCTCTTTCTCACAATCCGAGCAAATAAACGCATGCATTAAGTGTAGACCACTCCGCTTCGGCACATCACAAATCTTACAAATCGTTACGGATTCTCTCATAGTTGCTTCTCCTCCTCTTTATCTACTAGCTTGTCCAAGGAGAGAAGCTTTTATACAATTTTACTAGAAAAAATTACGGTAGAATCATAAAATGAATGGCAACTAGACTTCCTAAACCGAATAGACCCAGAAATCCAACCAATAACGATGTGAACACATTGATCGGTATATGAAGTCCAAACATCGAACCAAAGACATTGGCAAAGAAGATAAAAAGCGCACCGATGATCAGCCGAACGACCCCTTTTGAGGTGAAACGCAACAATTTTAAAGGCGGTCCGAATACCAAAACAAAGACAATCAAAGCAACAAGAGTTAAGATGACGACAATTGGTTCCATTGATATCCCCCTTCTAACAACGAATCTATTGTTATTTTATGAAGTAGAAAACCAAGTAGAACCAAAAAAGAGGCTGGGACATAACTAAGTTACTCTTCAATGAAGTCGAACAATGCAACATTGAGCGAAGGAAATATACGTAGACTCCTGGGGGAGGAAAGGCCTAGTTGAGACCCCGGAGTGCTTTAGCACGAGGAGGCTCAACAGCCGCCCCCGGAAAGCGTAGTATATTTCCGTAGCGATGATCATGCACTATTGTTCGACTTTTACTGAGTAAAAATAGTATTGTCCCAACCTCCTATAATCACTCACAAATCCCGTCGCCCTTCCAATGCTTTCGACAAGGTAACCTCATCAGCATATTCCAAGTCACCGCCGACTGGTAATCCGTGGGCAATTCGGGTCGTCCGGATTCCTGACGGCTTCACTAACCGGGATATGTACATTGCGGTTGCTTCCCCTTCAACGGTTGGGTTAGTTGCCAGAATCAATTCTTCAACCTCTTCATTTTTCAATCGTTCGATCAATGAAGTGACGTTGATATCTTCCGGTCCAATCCCATCCATCGGCGAAATAGCACCATTCAAAACGTGATATTTTCCTCGAAAATCTTTCATTTTCTCCATCGCGATGACGTCTTTGGGATCTTGAACGACACAAATGAGCGAGTTGTCTCTTTCTGTATCCGTACAAATGCTGCACGGGTCTTTGTCGGTAATATGACCACAGGTGCTGCAATGTGTCAATTCTCGCTTGGCGTTGACGAGTGCCTTTCCAAATTCCAAGACATCATCTTCTTCCATCGACAACACGAAAAAAGCCAGGCGAACGGCTGTTTTCGGACCAATGCCTGGCAGTTTTGTAAAACTGTCGACGAGCTTTGATATTGGTTCTGGATAATACATGAAGTGTGCCTCCTAGAAGCCTGGCATGTTCAAGCCTTTCGTAAATTGACCCATTTTTTCATTCGTCGTATCTTCTACTTGCTTCATGACATCATTGGTTGCGGCTAGAATCAAGTCTTGTAGCATTTCAACGTCATCTGGGTCGACGACTTCTTCGTTGATTTCTACATCAGTGATTTCTTTTTTACCGTTAGCGACAACCTTAACCATTCCGCCGCCTGCCGTTGCCTCAAATGACATTTCATGGAGCTCATCTTGAGCCGCCATCATTTTCTTTTGCATTTTTTGCATCTGTTTCATCATATTATTCATGTTTCCACCACCACGCATGTGAATGCCTCCTTAAGATTCTTTTATTTCAAGTAGTTCGTCCCCAACAAGCTTGCGGGCTTCAGCCACCAAAGGATCTTCTTCTTTCGCTTCCTTTTCCACCGGATCGGCTGCCTGCTGTTGGCTCAGAAAGTCTTCGCGAATCGATTTCCATGCTTCCTCAGGAACCGGAATCATCGTCAACTGTTTTCCAGTATACTCACTTAATTGTGATTCTATCATAGTTTGATTTTCCATGACTAACGAACAATGAATTTCATATTTAAATGAAATGATCAGTGAATCCTTCGACGCCGCTTTCGGTTGGCTATCAACCAGCTTTGCGTGAGCCGGCGGACTATTCCGCTTCAGTTGATCCATAAATTGAACCCAATTTTGTTTCACGACTTGGATATCTTCTTTGGTTGCTTCTGTCAGTGTATGACGAATTTTTTCATATGGGATTTTATAGACTGTGCCCCGACTCGGTTTTCGTTTTGTTTCCTTGGCCGGTGCGGCTTCCTGCTTGACTTGCACACCTTGTTCTTTTAATTGCTGTAATTCTTTCTCAAGCTGTGCGACTTGTCGTTGAAGTGCGGCTGTATCTTCTGCTGGAGCAGCCGCTTCTTCACGAGTCGATGCGTTCATTTCGATTTCCTGTAGGTCCAACAAGGCGACCTCCAACAATACTTGTGGGCTGTTGGTCCAACGCATGTCTTGTTGCACCTTATTCAAGATGGCAATCGCAGACTCTAACCAATTTCTCGAAACAGCCTCAGCCTGTTCTTTGAATGCATCCGTCGGAATGGCCCGGCTGAGTACCTCGGCTTGCCCACGGGAACTTTTATACATTAATAAGTCTCTCAAATAATGAATGAAATCAAACACGAATCGGCCCGGATCTTTTCCTGATTGCAATTGTTCGTCCAGCAGCTGCAACGTTTCTTTTGCATCATGTTCCAATAACACATTCGTCAACTGCAACAAGCGTTCCTGCGCAATCGAACCCGTGACAGCCAACACGTCATCCATTGTAATTTGCGTGTCTTCACTATAAGCGATTGCCTGATCCAATAAACTTAAGGCATCGCGCATCCCACCCTCAGCCGTCAAACTGATGTGGATGATCGCATTTTCTTCAAACTGGATATTTTCTTCGGTTAAAATATAATTTAATCGCTCTGTAATTGACTGTTGGGAAATTCGTTTAAAATCAAACCGCTGACACCGTGAAATGATCGTGAGCGGAATTTTATGCGGTTCGGTCGTCGCCAAAATAAACACGACATGTTCAGGCGGTTCTTCCAGTGTCTTCAACAACGCATTGAAAGCCCCTTGCGAAAGCATATGTACCTCATCGATAATGTAAACTTTGTAATCGACTGCTGTCGGTGCATACTTGACTTTATCACGTATTTCACGAATATCATCAACACCATTATTCGATGCGGCATCAATTTCGATCATATCTGAAATCGAGCCATCTTGAATCCCCCGACATGCTGAACATTCACCACAAGGTTCTTCAACAGGCGCACGTTCACAGTTAATGGCTTTCGCAAAAATTTTCGCAGCACTCGTTTTACCTGTCCCCCGAGGACCGGTAAACAGGTAAGCATGAGCCACTTTTTCCTGCAACAAAGCATTTTGTAGCGTGCGTGTAATATGTTCTTGTCCGACGACATCACGAAAATTCGTCGGCCGCCATACGCGATAGAGCGCTTGATATGCCATGACAATTTCTCCTTTTGAATCTCTACCTTATTATAACTGATTTTGGCTGTGTCGGATAGCATTTTACTGACGATTGAATGCTTTTTTGTTTACATGAAAATCAACCAAGAAACAAAAAAAGGAGCATCCAGTTTGA
>CALGNY010000135.1 GCA_937958375.1 uncultured Bacillaceae bacterium | reverse complement strand
CGCGTTTATCGACAGTTAGACGGCATTTATCGGCAGTTGTTACCAGCATGCAAACACTGAAGTGGCTAGAAAGGGTCAATTTTATGACGATCAATTATAAAAGGGCAGCACTCCTCATTGGGATTTTATCGAGTTCGCTGCTTCTCTTCTACTTTAGCATACCAATTTTATATCCTTTTTACATCAGTATCCTATTGGCTATGATCATTTTGCCACTCGCACGGTTTTTGGAGAAAACGGTGCGCTTTTCTCGTGGCTTGTCCATCTTGACGACGCTGCTGATCGTGATGCTCGGATCGTTTACACTGCTGACCATCGGAATCATCGAGTTCGTTCAGTTCTTGCAGCAATTTTCTCAGCATGTGCCGCGTGTCTTTGATACGTTTTTGCAGAGATTCTACGATGATATCCTTCCATGGTATGAACAACTTACGAATTCACTGACAAATCTACTGAGTAAATCACCGGAAGCCTCGCAAAATTATTTGATGGATATATTTGTGGAATTCTCCGATTCATTAAGGGTCCATAGTCAGCAATTTATCATGAATTTCATCGAATCCCTCGTACTTTTTTTGACGAGTATCCTGCAGTCGAGTTATGTATTCATTATCATTCTCTTAAGTACCTATTTTCTTGCAAAAGATGGTCCGCAGTGGCTAGCTGCAATTCTATCCAAACTTCCGACCTCGTTTACTCGATTCATTGATGATTTAAAAGGACAAGGCACAAAAGTACTCAAAAAATATGTACTGGCACAGCTTCTCATCGTGGTTCTGAGCGGAATTATAATTTGGATCGGGCTAACGATCTTAAACGTGGAACACGCATTGGCGATCGCACTATTCAGCATGTTATTGGATTTTATCCCGCTGATCGGTATCAGCATCGTATTTTTGCCATGGATCATTTATCTCTTTATCACGCAGGATTTTTCGATGACCATTGGGCTCAGCATACTTTTGATCGTATTGGTGATTTTCAGGAATATCATCGAACCAAAATTAATCGGATCCTCCCTTGGGATCCATCCGTTCATTATGATTGTTTTTTTATTTGTTCTGTTTCAGTTTTTTGGTGTGGTGGGAATTTTACTCGCACCGATTTTCCTAGTTCTTTTCATTACGATAAAAGAAACGGACATAGCAAAAAATCTACAGACCTATTTGACAACGAAAAACACCAATCGCTAGATCGATTGATGTTTACGTCGTTCGATTTGATTATCTTCTGTAAATCCGAAACCTGCTGACCGTCCCTTTTTTCAGCATGTCCAGCACTTTTGCCTGCGCCCATACTTTCATCGGTTTACGCGTAGCAGGGATCAGTAACAAAAATCCGAAAATATCAGTTAAAAACCCTGGGGTAAATAACAGAATCGCACCGATCAAAATGGCAATACCATCGAATATTTCTTCTTTCGGCATATGATGATTTGCCATTTCCCGTCTCGCTCGGTTCAGCGTACTGATGCCTTGGTATTTCGCCAAAAAAGCCCCAGCAATTCCTGTCAGGACGATTCCGATTAAGACAAACCAAAAATTAAATACGTTACCGAGCCAAATAAAGATTGCAATTTCAATGATCGATACGACTACAATCAGCAAAAATAACATTCGAAGCATAGATTCACCTTCTATAAAATGGATGTCCGCCCACGATAAATGTTCCCCGTTTCGGCATCCAACGTAATTTCATCCCCGTTGTTCAATTCTTTCGTAATGCCACTGACACCGACAATCGTCGGTAGGTTCAAGTTCAATCCCACAATCGCCGCATGACTTGTCAAGCCGCCTTCCTCAGTGACAAGACCACTCGCTTTCTCAATCCAAGGCATCATCTCTTTTTCCGTTCCCGAACAAACGATGATATCCCCGTCTTGGAAATGTTCTTTTAAATCATTGAGGTTTGAAGCGATAATTACTTTACCCGATGCTCCTTCCTTGCCGATTCCCTGGCCTTTTTGGACGACATCGCCAACCACATGAACCTTGACCAAATTCGTTGAACCACTTTGACCGACCGGAACACCTGCTGTAATGACAATCCGGTCACCGTGATGAATCATTTCGGACTCAAGGCCTTTACTGACGGCCAAGGCAAGCATTTCATCGGTCGATTCGACGCGTTCCCCATGTAACGGATAAACGCCCCATACCAGATTCAATTGACGATTGACATGCTCTTTGAATGTGATGGCCACAATCGGTGCATCTGGACGATATTTTGAAATCATCCGCGCCGTATTGCCACTTTCCGTTGGTGTAACAATCGCAGTCAGATCTAAACTTTCGGTCAGATTTTTAACGGAAAAGCTAATCGCATCCGTCATATTTTTACCAGCATGTTCAACTTTCACTTTGGAAAGGTCATGATGACTCGTCGTTTTTTCCGTATAAACTGCAATATTATACATCGTCTGGACAGACTCGACCGGATAATCGCCAGCTGCCGTTTCGCCTGAAAGCATGATCGCATCGGTTCCATCATAGATGGCATTTGCTACGTCACTCGCTTCAGCCCGAGTCGGCCGCGGATTTCGTTGCATCGAATCAAGCATTTGAGTGGCTGTAATGACTGGTTTTCCAGCTAGATTACATTGATGGATCAATGTTTTTTGCACTAATGGCACTTCTTCAGCCGGAATTTCAACACCAAGATCCCCGCGGGCCACCATAATTCCATCACTCACTTGCAAAATTTGGGCGATGTTATTGACGCCTTCACGATTCTCGATTTTTGGAATGATTTGAATTTGCTCTGCCCCATTCTTCTCAAGCAACTCACGAATATCCAATACGTCGGACGGGCGGCGGATAAAGGATGCAGCTATAAAATCAATACCCTCTTCGATACCGAATAAAATATCATCTGCATCTTTATCGGTAATCCCCGGTAAATTCACACTGACATTCGGTACGTTGACACCTTTTTTGTTTTTGATTTCACCTGAATTCAGTACTTTTGTTTCGATTTCGTTCTGTTTCGGATGGGTGGCTTGTACTTCCAAAGCGATCAGCCCATCATCCAAAAGAATGAGCGATCCCTTTTCCACATCATCAATCAACCCGCTATACGTCAACGAAAAACGTTCGGCAGTACCTTCAATATCGTCCATCGATAAGTAAACCGTCGATCCTTCTTCTAAATAAGCTTGTCCATCCTTAAACTGGCCTGTACGGATTTCTGGGCCTTTCGTATCGAGCATAATGGCAACCGAGCGCCCCATTTCATCCGAAGCTTTTCGGATGTTTTGGATACGGTTCCGGTGCTCATCATGATCACCGTGTGAAAAATTCAAACGAGCTACGTTCATTCCTGCCTCGATCAATTGCTTCAATGTGTCTACGGACTCAGAAGCCGGTCCGATGGTACATACAATTTTGGTTTTGTTTTTTATCATTTTCGCTACCTCCTCGTTTGTCAAAAAAACTAAATCGATAATTGACTGGATAATTCATAAAGCTTATGGATATGTTGGCTTTCTTCTTCGATAACCTTGGTCAAATCATGGTCCACCAATTGGTTTTTTTCCAATCCGACCATACGACCCTTTTTCCCTTCACGCAATAAGTCAACCGCATAGGCACCGAAGCGACTTGCCATCACACGGTCATACGCACTTGGTGAACCACCGCGCTGGGTATGACCCAAAACGGTTACGCGTGTGGAAAAGTCCAACTGTTCTTTGATTTGATCGGCAATAGCATACGCATTGCCGGCACCTTCTGCTAACATGATGATACTATGTCTTTTGCCGCGATCATGTCCGCGTTTGATTTTATGGATGACCTGTTCATATGTCCAATCAATCTCTGGAATCAAAATACTTTCCGCTCCACCGGCAAGCCCTGCCCATAATGCGAGATCCCCGGCATCTCTTCCCATCGCTTCGATGACATAGATCCGCTCATGGGAAGTTGCTGTATCGCGGATTTTGTCCACCGCATCAATGACCGTATTCAAGGCTGTATCAAATCCGATGGTGTAATCGGTCCCTGCAATATCGTTATCAATCGTTCCTGGAATGCCGATGCACGGATAGCCTTGCTCGGTCAGCTTCTGGGCACCTTTAAATGTCCCATCGCCCCCAATGACGACCAGCCCTTCGATTCCATAATTTTTTAACTGCTCGATCGCCTTCTGTTGTCCTTCTTCCGTTTTGAAAGCGTCGGAACGCGAGGAATATAAAATCGTTCCGCCCTTTTGAATGATGTCCCCGACCGAGCCGATCGACAGTTCTTTAATTTCTCCATCGATCAAGCCTTGATAACCAAAATAAATGCCATATACTTCAATTTCATAGTACACACAACTTCTTACGACTGCGCGGATGGCTGCATTCATGCCTGGTGCGTCTCCACCACTGGTCAATAGTCCGATTCGTTTCATCATCTCACCTCATCGATTCATTACAATTCTACTCAGTTGATTACTCCTCTACCTTCATTCTAAATCAATTCTCGTCGAAAAATCACCTCTAAAGGGTAAAACTTGGTTGATTTCATAACTTTTAAGCAAAAAATTAGACCAAAACGAAAAGACTGCCCTGTTGAATGAAGCTTAAGGACAGTCCGAAAAAATTATTCTTCACTTTCTTCGCGTTTTAGAACCGACGTCGTCGATCCGATTTGCTGGTATTTTTGCCAACGTTTTTCGAGTAATTCACTTTCGCTTAATTGATTCAATTCTTCCAAGGAAGATTTAATCACTTCTTTGATTTTCGCTGCCTGACCCTCAATGTCGCGGTGCGCACCACCGTGAACCTCTTCGATGACGCCATCAATCACTTCCAACTCTTGAAGGTCATAGGAAGTAATTTTCATGGATTCTGCCGCTTTCCTCGCCAAATTGGAATCCTTCCAAAGCAATGCCGCAGCACCTTCTGGCGAAATGACCGAATAGGTGGAGTTTTCAAGCATGTACAGCTTGTCGCCAACACTAATTCCTAACGCGCCCCCACTACCACCTTCACCAATGACAATACAAATGATCGGCACCGTTAATCCTGCCATCTCCATTAGGTTTTTGGCAATCGCCTCACTTTGCCCACGCTCTTCGGCTGCTTTTCCTGGATAGGCACCTTTCGTATCGATAAAACTGATGATCGGCCGATTGAACTTTTCCGCTTGATTCATCAAGCGTAATGCCTTCCGGTAGCCTTCCGGATGGGGCATGCCAAAGTTCCGACGTATATTTTCTTTTGTGTCTTTCCCACGCTGGTGACCGACCACAGTGACCGGCTTGCCTTCAAACTTCGCAATCCCGCCGACAATCGCCTCATCGTCACTGTAATAACGATCGCCATGAAGCTCCAAGAAATCCGTGAACAATCGCTCGATGTAGTCCAGTGTCGTTGGGCGTTCGGCATGTCTTGCCATTTGCACACGGTCCCATGGCGTCATGTTTTCATAAACTTCATTCTCAAGCTGCTCAAGTCGGTTTTCCAGTCGAGAAATCTCTTCAGAAAGATCGACTTCACTGTCTCCGGAGATTTTCTTTAACTCCGCGATTTTTTCCCTTAGTTCGACGACAGGCTTTTCGAATGGAAGGACGTTTTTCATGATGCGTCACCTCCTGATTGGTGGATATCCAACACCGTCGTTAATGTGCTCTTCATCTCATGGCGATGTACAACTCGGTCGAGTTGACCATGATTATATAAAAATTCAGCTGTCTGAAAATCATCAGGTAATTTTTCACGGATCGTTTGTTCAATGATTCGCCGTCCCGCAAAACCAATCAATGCTTTCGGTTCAGCAAAATTAAAGTCCCCTAACGATGCAAAGCTCGCTGAAACGCCACCCGTTGTCGGATGTGTCATATACGAAATAAACAAGCCACCCGAGCGGCTGAACCGCTCTAATGCGACGGATGTTTTCGACATTTGCATCAAGCTTAAGACACCTTCTTGCATCCGTGCACCGCCTGAAGCCGTGAAAATAATAATCGGCAACTGTTCTTCTCTTGCCGTTTCGATCGCGCGAGTGATTTTTTCACCGACCACGGAGCCCATGCTCCCCATACGGAATCTGGAATCCATGACAGCAATCGCTGTTTCAAATCCATTGATGTTTCCTTTTCCGGTCATTACCGCTTCATTCATTCCCGTTTTTCGTTGGTCCTTTTCAACCTTCTCTATGTAATCCGGAAACTCAAGCGGATTATCTGATGTCAACTGAACATCCCATTCTTCAAATGTACCTTCATCCATTAACGAATCGATCCGCTCTTTGGCTGACATCGTATGGTGATGATCACAATTCGGACAGACCAACTTATTTTTTTCCAATTCTTTTCGGTAATAAATTTTACGACAAGATGGGCATTTGACCATCAAGCCTTCCGGGACGTCTTCACGCTCCGCTTGCTTGGATATCGTCGCATATTTTCTTTTTTTGCTAAAAATGTCTCGTAACAACGGGATTCCTCCTCTTTGCATACACACATACCATTACTCTACAGGATGTCCAGCGAAAAATTTGTCAAAATCGAACACCTGAAAAAGACTTATTCCAACACATAGAGTCGGTTTAATTTTTCCTTCGCTTCATCCAACCGATTGGCCTTCAGCAAATCCAGTAACTGTTCGTAAAATGCTGGATCCTGTTCTCTCGTCAAAACCGGTCGGCTAAATCCATCCAAAAGATGCCAAATTTTCTTCAGCAACCGATTTTCCACAAAAGCAATTAACTCAGAAAACACATACGTATGCAGCTGTTCATTTGGTATTTCGCTAATTTGTTGACGAATCCGCTGATCCATCTCGTCCGTCAGCTTTCCGCTCAATGTAGAAAGCACTTCTTTTTCCAAGAAAAACTTCACTTGTAGCACTTCATTTTGCGATCTTGTTTCTTGCAAAATGAATGTCGATAGGATTTCGACGGAATAATAGGGCTGATAGGAACGAAGGAAGGTACCTTCACCATGTCGTGTCTCGATTAAACCAAGTAGTTCAATCGCCCGTAACGCTTCACGAATGGAAGACCTTCCTGCGTCCAACTGCTCTGCCAATTCTCGTTCCGATGGCAGTCGATCACCATCTTGTAGATGATGTTTGACAATATATTCACGAATTTTTTCTAAAACTTCTTGATACACTTTTGTCTTCGTGTCTTTATTCATAAAGGCACCTCAATAAAGAAGACGATATTAATCTCCTTCAATCATGGATAGTTCTTCGGTCTTCTTACGGATCTCTTCAGGGTCCACATGAATGCGTGCCACACCCGACTCCATTGCTGCTTTAGCGACGGCACTGGCTACAGCAGGCGCAACCCGTTTATCAAACGGCTCCGGAATCACGTAATCCGGTGAAAGCTTGTCCTCTGTTACCAACTCGGCAATCGCATAAGCCGCTGCAATTTTCATTTTTTCATTGATGGTTGTCGCCCGAACATCTAGTGCTCCTCTGAAAATCCCCGGAAAAGCCAACACATTATTAACCTGGTTAGGAAAATCAGACCGGCCCGTACCAACAACCTGGGCACCCGCTTCTTTCGCTTCATCCAGAAGAATCTCAGGGTCCGGATTTGCCATCGCAAAAATGATCGGTTGATCATTCATGCTTTCAACCATTTCTTTTGTGAGTGCTCCAGCAACAGACACGCCGATGAACACATCAGTATCTTGAATGACTTCTTCTAAGGAACCTTCAACATTATCTTTGTTCGTAATTTTCGCGATTTCTTCTTTCACATCATTCATTCCATAAGGGCGGTCTTCGAAAATTGCACCTCTCGAATCACACATGATGACATCCCGAACGCCAAGACTATATAACAGTTTTACAATCGCGATACCTGCTGCCCCAGCACCGTTGATGACAACTTTTGAACTGGAGAACGTTTTGCCTGAAAGTTTAAGGGCATTAATCATCCCTGCTACCGTTACGATGGCTGTCCCATGCTGATCATCGTGAAAAATAGGGATGTTCGTTTCTTTTTTCAACCGATCTTCAATTGCAAAACAGTTTGGTGCCGCGATATCCTCCAAGTTCACTCCGCCGAATGTCGGTTCCATCAATTTAACCGTTTTTACGATTTCATCAATGTCATTCGTGTCTAAAGCGATCGGAAAAGAATCGACCCCAGCAAAACTTTTGAAAAGGGCTGATTTCCCTTCCATAACCGGCAATGAAGCTTCGGCACCGATATTTCCTAGTCCAAGTACGGCGGATCCATCCGTTACAACCGCCACCATATTACCTTTCATCGTATAATCATACACTGCATTTTTGTTGTCATAAATGACTTTACAAGGTTCCGCCACTCCTGGGGAATACGCAAGACTCAAGTCCTCAGAATTTCGAATCGGAATTTTGGAATTCGTCGTCAATTTACCTTTGTTTACTTTATGAATGTGAAGTGCTTCTTCACGAAGATTTGCCACTCAAACCACTCCTTACTTATGTCGGCAATGATCAGAATTGGTCTGACCACTAACCTAATTAATTATAACAAAACATAGTCGCTTGTAAAGAAAATCAGATGATTAACTTACGAGAAAACAATTACAGATATTCGACGAAACGGTGTTGTTTTCTGGTTTTCGGTAGTTATTTCGAAGCTACGTACAAGCTCATCTTCCTTGACGGCAATTAAACTCGAGTTATTCGAAGCTACGAACCACTTCACCCTCCTTGACAGCAATTAACCATGAGTTATTCGATGCTACGGGACCATCGCAAGGTTTGACCGCAAATAGCCGATAAAACATCTCACCTACCGATCATTGATGCTTTCTCCGCTGAACGGCTACATTGGCACTTCCGAATAACTCTTCCAAGTATCGAATGACTTCCTCACTTAATTTCAAATCATAGTGAACGGATAATTGGTAGGTCTTTTTATCATTTGCTAAGTGAATGACGATCGGTGTCGTTCCTGGATAACGTTTACCCAGTTGTTTTAGATTCATCAATGCTTCATTTTCGTTTTCATAGACTCGGATAAAAATAATCTGTGGGCTATCAACTGGCAACTGGTCTAGGTCAAGACGATTCACATTTTGGACAATCAATTGTTTTTCACCATTTCGTTCATCCGTTCGTCCTTCAATCTTGGCCATCATTCCTTCTTCGATGTTCCGGCTAACCTCACGATAAACGCTTGGAAACAACACACCGTCTGTTGTGCCAGTTTCATCCTGAAATTGAACAAACGCCATTTGCTCACCACGTTTGGTCCGGATTTGTTTGATTTCATCAATGGAAGCCGCCACCTTGACATGTTTTTTGACAGGCAGTTGGAGCGTCTGTTGAATCGATTGGACGCCCTGTTTCATCAAGCTGCGCCGGACGCTTTTTAATGGGTGATCGCTCAGCGTAAACCCAAGTACTTCTTTTTCCATGCTAATTTCCTTCAAGGTTGAAAAAGGTTCAGCAGGCGTATATTCGACATCCATCTGAAAGAGTTCATCATTCCAATTGATTTGTTCATTAAACTGGGAAAATAACTCACCTTGCTCAATGGCTTGGACGGTGGATGCCAACAGTTGAGCTCGATTTCGATTTGATTCATCGAAGGCTCCTGCGATAATCAGTGATTCGATCATCGTTCGGCTGATCACATTCAAATGGACCCGTTTTGTGAAATCAAACAAATCTCGAAAAGGCTTCTGTTTCCGAGCTTCCAACAGCTCGACCAACGCTTGCCGGCCGAATCCTTTGATGCCGAGCAAGCCGAAACGGACCTTCTTCGGTTCCTCGACGGTGAATTTCCCGAAGCTTCGATTAATGGAAGGAGGTAAAACCTCTAGGCCGACTTGACGGGCTTCTTTGATATAGCGCTCTAATTTGGTCGAATCGTGGATGACAGAGCTTAATAATTCAGCATAGAAATAAGCCGGATAATTCGCTTTGAAATAAGCCGTTTGATAGGAAATCATCGAATAAGCTACCGAGTGACTTTTGTTGAAACCATAGTCTGCAAATCGCTCAATCCATGAAAAGATTTCTTCAGCGATATCAGCTGAATAACCTCTTTCTTCAGCTCCTTTCAAAAACGATTCCTTCATCTCTGAAATGGCCTGTGGATCTTTTTTACTGATCGCACGTCTTAAAATATCTGCCTGTCCATATGAGAACCCTGCAATCTTGCTGACGACCTGCATAATTTGTTCTTGATAAATCAACACGCCATTCGTTTCTTCCAAAATCGGCTTCAGGTCATCATGGATATACTGAACAGCCTCTTTCCCATGTTTTCGCTTGGCATATGTTTCGATAAATTGCATCGGACCTGGCCGGTAGAGTGCGTTGACGGCCACGATGTCTTCCAATCGGTTGGGTTTGATTTGGCGTAGAGCTGACTTCATCCCACTCGACTCGAGCTGGAATACACCTGTCGTGTGACCGGAACGCAGCAGTTGAAATGTCTTCGCATCATCCATCGTTAACCGATCTAATGAAATGATCTTCCCTTCTTTTTCATGGATTTGCTTGATCATTCGTTCCAACAATGATAAATTCCTTAACCCAAGAAAGTCCATTTTTAATAACCCAATCGCTTCGAGGTCTTGCATCGGAAATTGGGTTAAATAAACGTCATCTTGGCCTTCGACAATCGGAACATCTTTCGTTAACGAGCGATCACTGATGACGACGCCCGCCGCGTGGGTTGAATGATGTCGTGGCAAACCCTCGATCACAAGAGCCGCCTGGAACATTTGGACAAGTTTCGGCGATTCTTGGATATAGTTTCGATACGTTTCATCTTCTCTAATATGTTTTTTCAAAGATGAAGGTTGTTGTGGCAGGTGTTTCAGTAACCAATTCAGCTGCTGATCATCCAATTGAAAGATCTTGGATAACTCCCGGATGATCGAACGCGATTGGAAGGTTCCGAACGTAATAATTTGTGCGACACGATGCTGCCCGTATTTATTTTTCACATACTGAATCATTTCGTCGCGTCGGTAATCGGAAAAATCAATATCAATATCCGGCATCGATTTACGTTCAGGATTCAAAAATCGCTCAAATAATAAATCGTAATCAAGTGGATTGACTTTCGTAATGCCTAACAGAAAGGCGACCAATGACCCAGCCGCAGAGCCTCTACCCGGACCTGTCAAAATGTTTTGTTTATGGGCATAACGCATAAAGTCCCAAACGATCAAAAAATAATCGGCAAAATCCATTCGCTCAATGACCGACAGCTCGACCTCTAACCGTTTTTTCGCTTCATCCAATTGATCGGCCTTACATTTTCTGTTGAGTTGTTTTTCACATAATTCACGCAAAATTTCCATAGATGGACGGTCTGATTCATCGCTGAACGTCGGCAAATGAAACCATTGTTTCGGAAATTCAACTGAACAAGCATCGGCAAGCTCAGTTGTCCGGTGAATCGCTTCAGGAAATTGTTCTACAAAGGGTTCTGGCAGCTGATCCGCCTGGATAAAATGATGTGCCCCTGATTTCTTTTGTTTGATCGACGAAAGGGAGGCTTGCCTTTTCATTGCCAATAATGCCTCGTACCCCACTTGATCCTGTTCCTTTAAATACCTCACATCGACGGTCGCTACCATTCGATCACCCAATTGGGATGAAACATCATAAATCCATTGGTTCAGCCGTTCATGCTGCACAAATGGCTGCACATTCATGTACATGTGATTCAATTGTTGATCGGCCGTTTGAATCAATTTTTGGATTGTATCGTATTCTTGCAAAAATGCGAGTTCCTCAAGAAACGTATTGTAAACAGATAAAATGAAAAACACATTCGAGCAACGGGCCAAATCTTCCAGTCTGATCGGTTGATTTTTTCCCATCACTTGATTGGATAACGAAACAAGTTCTTCATATCCCGCCTTATTTTTCGCCAACAAAATAAAGCGAAGCGGACGGTTTTCCGATGCTACGTAAACGTCAGCGGTCATACCAATAACCGGTTTGATCCCATATTCCTGGCATAATTGATAAAACCGATAGGCACCGAACAAAACCTCATGATCGGTAAGGGCAAGCGATGTCATACCCGCTTGCTTGGCTTCCTTAACCAGTGCCTCGAGTTCAATCGTACTTTCCATCATTGTGTAACTACTATGTATTTGTAAATGAACAAAACGCATATCACATCTCACCTTTTGAGGTCATCTCTCGAATCTTCCCTATCGATTGACCTCTATTACTATTATAGCTGAGCAATCTGATTCTTGAAATCTCAACATATCAACCCCTTCAAATTCATAGAATGGAAGAGGACAGGCTAACGGAAGGATGTCGACGATGGAAGAACGATTCATTTTCGCGCTCATCAAATGTTTTTTTATCTCGTTCGGCGTACTGACAGGCGGAGCGTTATTCGGAAGTCTTAGCGCTTATTTGACGGGTGAGCCGCCAATCTCTGAGCTATTGCTCGCTGCCAAACGCTTACGGATTTGGGCGATTGTTGCAGCAATCGGCGGAACGTTTGATGCCATCTCGACATTCGAAAAAGGAATCTTTGAAGCTTCAACCGTTGATTTATTCAAACAGATTTTATTGATTATCGCAGCGATGGGCGGTGTCAAATCTTCGCTGATGCTCATCAGTTGGATTACACAAGGAGACATTTAGGCCATACACATCGGATCGGGTGATAAATATGCATATTCCCCCTTATTATAAAAAAAGAAGTTTCCAAAGCTTTTTTCTTGGCGTTTTGACGGGTGTCGTCATTGGCTATCTGTTTTTTTTGTTCGTGTATGGTGAACATACTGAGCGTTGGATTGAAGAAAACATGGAAGTCAGAGACGAATTGCAGAAGATTAGCCAAGAGAATGATCTTTTGAAGCAGGATAAAGAACATTTGAGCGAAGAAAATGAAGAACGAATTACCGTACAATCCATCGAAGTTGAATTAGAGAATGCCAAGCAATTAGATCTGGATCGATTTACAGAATATGAATTGACGGACCTTGTGATCCAAGAATTGAATACCATCGTCGGCCGCAATATTTCCTCGGTTTCCGAACAGCGGGATCTGTTAGTTCGGACAATCGAGCATAAAACATATACCGTAAGAAATATTAACTATTCATTGGAAGTAACGCACCTGACGATCTCACCTATCTTATTGATCACCGTTGAGATCCATTTGGAAACGGGTGGTTCCACGACGTAACCAGTGTTCGAAAAATGTTCAAATAAGTATGACGATTTTATTAAATAACAAATTTACGTAAATAGGAACATATTCGTTGGGGTAAAATAAAGATGTAAGGTAATTACTTTTGAACGAAAGGGTGAGACTCATGAAAGTTATTCATAATCAACGGATCGCCAATGAAAAAACCAACTTACTTATGGAAGGTTTATCAGCATTTGCTGAAACCGAAGAAATCATCCGACTCGTCAAACGCAGAATTCAACGAAACAATTTACATGTCATAGAGGATCACACAGATGTAGGTTGCTGGTTTATACCGGAACAATTAGATCGAGCGCAATAAACGTGAAGGATGTCCAGCTAGCGAGCTGGCATCCTTTTTATTTTATTGGTCTGATCGGATAAAATCCTGACAGACGCGGTCCAAATCTTTGACTAATTCATCTGCTTCTTCCCACGAATATACTTTGGCCCCAGAGGCCATCGGATGCCCGCCACCATTATACTGTGTAGCCAATTCGTTGATGACTGGGCCTTTTGAACGGAGTCTGACACGAATGACGTCGTCCTCTTCGATAAAAAACACCCACGAAATAATTTCTTGAATATCTCCTGCAATTCCGACGAACGAATGGGTCTCCTCAGTCGTCACCCCGTATTCCTCTAACATCGATTGCGTGATCTTAAACACAGCCGCTCCACTTTCTCGAGGGGCCATTTCCTGAAGCAGGTGACCTTTTAATTTGGCCACTTTCAATGGCACTTGGTACATGTTGTCATACAGCGAGGCGCGATCAAAATCAAACTGGACAAGTTCCTTCGCAGCTTCAAAAGTTCTTCTTGTCGAGCTCGGGAAAAGAAATCGACCAGTATCACCGACAATTCCGGCATACAACAATCGTGCCGCTTCTTCATTCAATCGGAAACCCTTATTTTTTCCCGCTACATATAACTCATAAATCATTTCACTCGTCGATGAAGCCGTCGGGTCGACCCACATGTGGTCACCATACGGTTCACGATTCGGGTGATGATCAATTTTCACAACGACGTCTCCGGTGCGATATCGCTGGTCACTGACCCGTTCTTCATTGGCCGTATCACAAACAATGACAAGTGCTCCTTTGTACGCTTCATCCGAAATATCATCTAACCGGGCAAGGTAGTTCAACGACTCTTCTTCTTCACCAGCCAATAATACCTTTTTCTCCGGAAAAGAATGCTTGATGATTTGGCCGAGTCCGGCTTGGGAACCGTATGCGTCAGGATCAGGCCGTTCATGCCGGTGGATAATAATGGTCTCGTATTCTTCAATTAATTGGATAATTGTTTCTTTCATTTGAAGCATCCTTTCTTACATAAATGGTTCAACATTTCGTCATAGCTTTACATCTCGTTGGCTAGAAATTTCGGCGGACAATCTGTACAATGAAAGAAGTCCGCTTATGGAGGAGGAATAGCAGTGCCTATTTTTATAACCATTATTGTCGTCTCATTTATTTTATATATTTATTTCAAAGTGAGAATTGTTAGCCAAAAAGATCCGTTGTATATGCGATTTACGAACGCCAAAGCCCGTATGGCTCTTGGGATTTTTATTGCATCGTTCGGCGCCAACCAGTATGTTTACTATCAAACACAATTGGCATTATTTATCTGTTTGATTTTTATCGTACTCGGCATCGTTCAGATCGTTTACGGGTACAAACTGTACAAACATTATCGTGGTGAAATGATACGTTTAGGAGACTAAACCTTACCGGTCAATAAATTGGACCATGACCATCGCTTTACCTGCAAGACCTAGATCTGAAGAAATTTGCACGTCCAGTTTTGCGAACTTCCGGCCGGATTCCAGAATCTCCGAGTCGATCTTTAACCGATTCCCTAATTGAGCAGGCTTCATGTAGTAGATCGATAAGTTTTCGATGACCATGTCGCCTGTTTTACTTCGTTTTAAAACCCTTGTACATACCTCAGAAACAAATGACGCAAACACCCCATGTGAAAGGGTTCCTAAATGGTTGGTCAGTTGTGGAGTGACCTCCGCTTCAAAATGATTTTCCTGTTCATTAAAGACCAATTCTTTTTGAACGATATCATCAATGGTTTCACCGACTTGAGGCTGCCTGGAGAAATTCTGCAAGCCTTTGATGACGTCCTGTCGAGTGATGACACCCAGAAAAACATCATTTTCATCGACGACAGGCAAAAGTTCGATTCCCTCCCAAACCATCGTATGGGCGGCATTGGCCAAGGAAGTCATCGCTTTTACCGTAATCGGATTTTTGGTCATGACCTTATCCACTTTCATATCTTCACTTTTTCCGATCACATCTTTAGACGTCAAAATCCCTACGACGCGATTTTGTTGGTCTAGTACGGGATAGCGACTATGCTTCGTCTCCTCATTTAATTCATGCCATTTCCGAACGAGATCCCCTGACCGAATATTGGTTGAATGGTCGACTTCAGTGTACAAATCATCAACTAATGTCACTTCTTTTTTGATCAACTGGTCATAAATCGCACGGTTGATCATCGTTGCAACCGTAAACGTATCGTATGTACAGGAAATGACCGGAAGCTTATATTCATCCGCAAGTGACTTCACATAATCACTTGTATCAAAACCACCTGTAATTAAAATCGCCGCACCCGCATTCAACGCTTTTTCTTGTGCTTTTACCCGGTTTCCGACAATCAATAGCGAGCCTTTCTCGGTGTAACGCATCATTGCTTCCAGCTGCATCGCACCGATGACAAATTTATTCAATGTTTTATGTAAGCCAGCTCGTCCACCTAACACATGACCGTCCACGATATTTACAATTTCAGCAAATGTCAGCTTCTCGAAGTTTTCTTTTTTCTTCTTTTCGATCCGAATTGTTCCGACACGTTCGATCGTACTGACATACCCCGTATTTTCCGCTTCCTTTATCGCGCGGTATGCCGTTCCCTCACTGACGTTTAGCTCTTTTGCAATGGAACGCACAGAAATTTTTGACCCGATCGGAAGACCCTCTATGTACTGTAATATTTGTTCGTGCTTCGTAAGCATTCGCTTCACCCAATTCTTCAACCTATTATTGTATCTATTATACCTTTAAATGTGCGTATGGTTCAATTTTTCAAGAGTTTGTTTTGAAATAGGATCGATGTGTGTGGACTTTGGTGAATGTGTGTCTAATTCTGGGATCTATGGATGAGTTGATGTCGGGGATTTATACCCGACACCGAATATTATGGAACCTTGGGTGTGATTTATGTACCCGAGGATCGGGCTTATGCGTCTTTGGTTGGGGATTATGTGCCCTTGCTTGCGATTTATGTACCGGTGTGCGGGGTTTATGCGACCCTCAACGGTAGATATGCGACCTT
>CALGNY010000134.1 GCA_937958375.1 uncultured Bacillaceae bacterium | reverse complement strand
GTCGGATATGTGCCCGTGGTGCGTGGATATGCACCTGTGTCATGCAAATATGCGCCCTTCACCAAACCAAGCCCCCTGTCCAATCACAAAAATACGGTTCCCACACCAACGATTTCCAAATAAATATTCAGAAAATGATAAAATTCATGTAAAATGAGAGTAAAGTGAAACCTTTTTGGTTCGCTGACCGTACATAATAAATAGCCAATTCGGCAATTTGAGGTATGCCTATGAAAAACGAACTCAAACAAATCGTGAAACAAGTGAAAAAGGGGAATAAGGAAGCATTCGCACTCATCATTGAAGCGTATGAAGCGCGGATTCACCAGCATTGTTACCGAATGCTTGGTTCCTTCCACGAAGCAGAGGAAGTGACTCAGGAAACCTTTGTTAAAGCGTACACGAACATACACTCTTTTAAACAAAAACAGAACTTTACACCTTGGCTATATCGGATTGCAACAAACACGGCAATCGACTGGATGCGCAAGAAGAAACCATTATACATACTTGATCAGCCCATCGCAGTCGGAGAAAATGTTACGTTTTTGGACCAGATGGAGCATCCGACAAGCACTCCGGAAGAGCAGTTGGAAAATAAAGAGGTACAGGATGAAGTCCAACACTACTTACTCCAACTGCCTGAAAAGTATCGAGCGGTTTTGGTATTGAAGTATATCGATGAGTTATCCCTTCAAGAGATCTCTGAGGTTCTGGATTTACCGACTGGAACGGTAAAAACGCAGCTGCATCGGGGTAGAGAAACGCTCAGAAAGCAAATGAATACCATGAAAGGGGGTCAGTGAGACGATGGCTTGCAATCATGAATATGAACAAGTAATGCACAAACATTTCGATAAGGAAACAACGTATGAAGAAGAAACAACACTAAAACACCATTTAATGAAATGTGAAGACTGCATCCAGCATTATAGAGAGCTTTCTAGCGTACAAACACTTTTAACGGAAGCTCCTGCCATCTCTCAGCAGGCCTCACTTAAAGATGCCATTCTCGAACAGTTGCCGAAAGAATCAAAACCGAAAAAATTTATGAAGGCGGTTAAAGAGCACCCGTTCATTACTGCGTGTGCGATTTTCTTAGTCACCTTATTGACGAGTGCCATGATTGAGTTTCAGTCCGGTGATGATATTTTCGTTTCGAATTATGAGGGAGTCCAGGTAGAGGGGGACAGGGTGATCATACCCGAAGGAAAAGTCATCCATGGAGACCTGACCATTGAAAATGCGATTGTTGACGTGAGGGGACAAATCAATGGGAATCTCACGCTGGTCAACAGTGAACTTTCTCAAGCCACACCGAACATCAGCGGCGAAATAGTAGAAGTCAACCGGTTTATCCGTTGGGCAGCAATGAAGTTCACCCGGGGGGTCGCAGATTTTTTCCAACAATTCACCTATGAATAAGACAAACTGAAACGTCTATCTCCTGTAAAAAAGGGAGTAGACGTTTTTTACATTTCTTCGTCGCGAAAATATAAATGGAAGTAGTGATGTGCTATAATAAATGATACAAATAGGAAGCGGTTAGGTGATTATTCGTGAAGGAAGTGTGGGCATGAGCTGGGAAGAACTAGATCTACTCCAAATCTTGCGAATCGCTGTAGACATTGCCCTTGTATGGTTTGTTATTTATAAATTATTTTCGGTTATCCGCGGTACGAAAGCGGTTCAATTGTTACAAGGTATATTTGTCATCTTGGCCATATGGTTTCTGAGTTCCTTTTTCGAACTCCAAACGGTACAGTGGCTCGTTTACCAAGCAATTGACTGGGGTTTTTTAGCAGTTATCATTCTATTCCAACCGGAAATCAGACGTGCATTGGAGCAGTTAGGTAGGGGTAGTTTATTTTCTCGTTATACGCAATCAGAAGAGAAAGAGATTAATGAATCGATTGATGCTTTGATCCGTTCTTGTAATTATATGAGTAAAAGGCGGATTGGGGCGCTGATCTCCATTGAGCGGGAGACAGGATTGAATGAGTATATTGAAACGGGAATTACCGTCAATGGGAAGCTGACAAGTGAGTTGTTGACGAACATTTTTATACCAAATGCACCGTTACATGATGGGGCTGTCATCCTCCGCGATCATGAAATCGTTGCGGCGGCTTGTTATTTGCCACTCAGTGAAAGTCCGTTCATCTCAAAAGAATTGGGGACGAGACACCGTGCAGCCATGGGAATCAGCGAAGTCACCGATGCATTGACCATTGTTGTTTCAGAAGAGACAGGTCATATTTCGTGTGCGAAAAATGGAGAGCTTCATCGTCAATTGGATGAAGACACACTACGGACGATTATTTCAAAAGAATTGAACGTACTGGAAAACTCCTCAACATCCAAGTCATGGAACTGGAGGGGGAAATCAAATGGATAAATGGTTGAAAAGTCCTTGGGTTACCCGAGGGATTTCATTAGTATTGGCTGTCTTGCTTTATATCACAGTAGCAATCGACGAAGCCAATTCCCAAACGCCGAGCAATACACTCTTGCCGTCGTCTTCAACGGATGTAGCGACGATCAATGATGTGCCACTCCAAGTCTCGATGAATGACGAGGAATATGTCGTACAAGGGGTACCAGATACGGTAGATGTATCGATTGAAGGCCCGAAGAGTGTCGTCATGCAAACCGCAAGACAACGTGACTTTGAAGTGTTTGTCGACCTGAATGAATTCGGGGAAGGTGCACATGAGGTGGACCTCCAGCACACGGGGTTATCCAATCAATTGACAGTCTACATTGAACCGGAATCGATTGAGATTGTGCTGGAAGAACGAGCAACGGCGACTTATCCACTTGATAAAGAATACATTGGACAAGGTGAGGCGGATGTGACGGAAGTCTTTGCAGAAGAACCGACCATCGAGCCAACGGAAGTCGAAATAACCGGTGCCAGATCGGAAGTGGACAAGGTTGCAACTGTGAGAGCGCTAATAAACTTCGAAGAATTAGAGGCGGAAGGGCAAGTCGACAACATTCCGATTCGGGTGTATGATAGTCAAGGTAATGAACTGAATGTCTTCGTCAATCCGACGACCGCGACGGTACAAGCTGATGTTTCCATCCGTGATAGGCGTTACCCAATCCGATACGAAACAACGGGTGAACTGGATGAAGGGTTAGTCTTGCAGTCGATTACATTGAACCCTGTCTCAGCCACGCTGTTTGCGAGGGATGAAAGACTGGATGAAATCAGTTCGTTGGATCCATTGGAGATCAATCTATCAGAAATTACCGAATCAACGACATTGGAAATGGATATTCCGAGACCATCCAATACAAGCAAAATTGAACCTGAAACGGTGGAAGTAGAAATTACTGTTCAGGAAGCGGAAGATGAAGTATTTGAAGAAATGCAAATTGAAATTGAAAATGCGGCAGAAGAATCAGAGATTGAATTTTTAGATCGGGAAGAGCCCGTCATTGATGTGACCGTTATCGGAACAGAGGAAGATCTGAATGAATTGAGCCGAGAAGATATCCGCGTATGGATTGACGTTAGTGAATATGTTGAAGGGGAAGTTTTTGCACCGATCCAATTGGAGGGTCCAGATAATATTCGATTACGGACAGAAGACGAGCGCATTCGAATAAGAATCCAATCAGAATCGTAGACTGTTTCACGCGAAGGAGCGAATGAAAATGGGAAAATACTTTGGAACAGATGGTGTAAGGGGAATTGCAAACAAAGAATTAACACCAGAATTAGCCTTTAAACTAGGACGATTTGGCGCATATACATTAACAAAAGATGTGGTGGAACGACCGCGGATTTTAGTCGGAAAAGACACACGGATTTCTTGTGAAATGTTGGAGGGTGCATTGATTGCCGGAATCATGTCAGTTGGTGTGGATGTCATGCGACTAGGCGTCATTTCCACACCGGGTGTTGCCTATTTGACGAAAGCATCTGGAGCACAAGCCGGTATCATGATTTCAGCTTCACATAACCCAGTTGAAGATAATGGCATCAAGTTCTTCGGTTCGGATGGTTTTAAGTTAAACGATGAGCTGGAAGACGAGATCGAGCAATGGATTGATTCAGAAGATACACTGGTGCGTCCGGTTGCAGGTGATGTTGGTCAAATCATCGATTACTTTGAGGGTGCCCAAAAATACATCCAACATTTGAAGGATACTGTGGATGTTGATTTCGATGGGATCAAAATAGTGTTGGATTGTGCGCATGGAGCCACATCTTCCATCGCCTCACATCTGTTTGGTGATCTTGAAGCGGACATCCAGTCGATTGGTGCCTCTCCGGACGGTTTGAATATTAATGACGGTTACGGTTCGACTAGCCCAGAAAACCTACAAAAGACCGTTATTGAAACCGGAGCAGATATTGGACTGGCTTTCGACGGCGACGGTGATCGTTTAATCGCTGTTGATGAACAAGGGAACATCGTGGATGGCGATCGAATCATGTTTATTTGCGGAAAACATATGAAAGAAAAAGGCCAATTGAAAAATGATACGGTCGTTACGACGGTGATGAGTAATATCGGCTTATACCGTGCCTTTGATGAGCTCGGTATTCATTCAGATAAAACCGCTGTCGGTGATCGGTATGTCATGGAAGAAATGGTCAAACACGGTCACAACCTAGGTGGCGAGCAATCCGGGCATATCATTTTCCTGGACCACAACACGACTGGAGATGGAATGCTTTCTGGCCTTCAATTGATCAGTGCGATGGTCGAGAAAAACAAAAAACTTTCTGAATTGGCCGCTGAAATCGAGATCTTCCCACAAGTACTGAAGAATGTTCGTGTTTTGGATAAAAATGAAGTCCAAACGAACACTTTTGTTCAAGAAGAAATCAACCGTGTGGAAGAAGAACTTGGTGATACGGGTCGCGTGCTCGTTCGTCCATCCGGTACAGAACCTCTCGTGCGCGTGATGGTGGAAGCACCGACAAAAGAAGAATGTGACCAAGCAGCCGATGAAGTCGTCGATGCAATCGAAAAAACATTTGGACTGAAATAAGCATAGGATAAGGGTACAGGAGATCGTCTTCTGTACTCTTTATTTTTTTATTGACGAATCGCTTCATTCTCTTTAAACTAGTAACGTTAGATTTTATTTTGAAAAAGAAAGGAGCATTGGAATAAAAAAGCAAGTCAAGCGCCAGGACTATTTTCTCAAAACGCAATCGAAAATAGTTGACGAGGAGGAGGTTGATCGAAGTATTCGGCGGATGCCTCCCGGCTGCACACCTCAGCTGAAACGTTTGTGGTTAAATCATGAAGGCGACTTCGTGTACAAAGCCAGAAACAAGGTGCCTAAATAAAAACAATCACGAGAAAGGGGCAAACGAATGAATGCCCCAATGCATCATGATTTGTTTGCCTCTTTCGCAGGAGGTAAAAAATATGTGTGGCATCGTCGGTTATATTGGAAATCAAGATGCAAAGGAAATTTTGTTAAATGGATTAGAAAAGCTTGAATATCGTGGGTATGACTCTGCAGGAATCGCTGTCAGAGATGCCGATGATCTCAAGCTTTTCAAAGTCAAAGGACGAATCGAAAAACTTCGGACTGCAGTTGACGAAACGGTGAATACGACGACAGGAATAGGTCATACGCGGTGGGCGACCCATGGAGAACCGAGTGAAACGAATGCTCATCCCCACGTTAGTTCCTCGGGTCGTTTTACACTTGTTCATAATGGTGTCATCGAGAATGATCAAGCATTAAAGGATAACGTTTTAACCGATGTGGAACTTGTTAGTAAGACGGATACCGAAGTCATCGTCCAGTTA
This sequence comes from uncultured Bacillaceae bacterium, assembly GCA_937958375.1. Lineage (GTDB taxonomy): Bacteria > Bacillota > Bacilli > Bacillales > Alkalibacillaceae > Allobacillus. The sequence continues at coordinate 1,415 of CALGNY010000134.1, read as the reverse complement.
ATGGACCAGATTTCAAAACAAAAAGGTTCAACACTTGAAGCATTTCGTGAAACCATCTCAAAACTAGAAGGTTCATATGCGATTGCGTTAATGGACCGTGAAGATGAAGACAAGATCTACGTTGCGAAAAACAAAAGCCCATTACTCGTTGGCTTAGGTGAAGGATTCAACGTTGTATCCAGTGACTCCATGGCAATGCTTCAGGTGACCGATCAATTTGTTGAGATCATGGACGAAGAAATTGTGATTCTCCAAAAAGATCAAGTGACGATGGAGACGATCGACGGGACCCGTGTCATCCGAGAACCGTTTACGGTGGATATGAATGTAGAGGATATCGAAAAAGGAACGTATCCTCACTTCATGTTAAAAGAAATCGATGAACAACCATTCGTGATTCGGAAAATCATTCAACACTATCAAGATGAAACCGATCAGATTAAATTGGATGACGGTGTACGAGCGGCCATGAAAGCATGCGACCGAATTTACATTATTGCAGCCGGCACCAGTTACCATGCCGGTTTGATCGGTAAAGAAATGCTTGAAATGATGGCTGAAATCCCGACCGAAGTGCATATCGCCAGTGAGTTTTCGTATAATATGCCACTTCTTTCAGAAAAACCATTATTCATCTTTATTTCACAAAGTGGAGAAACAGCAGATTTACGTGCCGTGTTAGTGGAAATTAAAAAACTAGGACACCCATCAATTACGATGACCAATGTACCTGGCTCAACCCTTTCTCGTGAAGCCACTCACACGTTGCACTTACATGCAGGACCTGAAATCGCAGTTGCCTCAACAAAAGCCTATACCGCACAATTAGCTGTACTCACCATTTTGGCAGTCGATACCGCACAAGCGAAAGGGATCGACCTGGATTTCGATCCGCTGAAAGAATTAGCGATTGTCGGTAATGCAATGGAAGCATTATGTGATCAAAAAGATCAATTTGAAAAAATTGCTTACCAATTCTTATATACGACACGAAATTGCTTCTTTATCGGCCGGGGAATGGATTACCACGTTGCCTTGGAGGGAGCCTTGAAATTAAAAGAAATCTCCTATATTCAAGCAGAAGGATTTGCAGGCGGAGAGTTGAAGCACGGGACAATTGCGCTGATTGAAGAAGGCACACCCGTTATTGCCCTATCCACCCAGGAGCATGTGAATAATTTAATCCGAAGCAACGTCCAAGAAGTGGAAGCCCGCGGAGCGAATGTGTGTATAATCACAAGGGAAGGTTTAGAGCGACCTGGTGATGATATTGTCATTCAAGACGTTCATCCATTACTCGCATCGCTCGTCGCTGTCCTGCCATTACAACTCATCTCGTATTATGCAGCCCTGCATCGTGACTGTGATGTGGATCAGCCGAGGAATTTGGCTAAGAGTGTGACGGTTGAGTAATG
>CALGNY010000133.1 GCA_937958375.1 uncultured Bacillaceae bacterium | reverse complement strand
TTATATGGTCCTACGTATACCAACCGCCGTCCTTTTAACTAGAATAGGACGGTGTTTTTTTATTTTCCGACAAAATTTGCTTGCAATTCTATCGAACGATTGATAGAATATATTTAAATTATCAGAATATTGGGAGTGAACACGGCAGAATGCAAACAACAGAGGAATCCATAATCAATGCAGCACTCGAGCTATTTTCAGAAAAAGGTTATGAGGCAACAAGTATCAGAGACATTGCAGAAAAATCCAATGTGAAATCGGCAACACTTTATTATTATGTGAAAACCAAGAAAGACTTATTGTTGAACATTATGAAAAATTACTTGCATCAATTGATTGAAGTGACAGAGGAAAAAATCCGAAATTCTTCTTCACCAAAAGAAAAACTCAAACAACTGATCCGAATTCATGTGAAAAATCACGGGAAAGAGAAATTGGCAGCACTTGTCGTGGACAATGAATATCGTTCCCTGAAAGGAGAAGATCGAAAGCAAGTCAAGGAACTACGAAGCCAATATGAACAATTTTGGCTTGAGGTATTGGAGGAGGGTAAGTCTCAAGGAACTTTTCATTTTAGAGATAGTAAAATAACCGCTTTTGCGTTAATCGGCCTATGTACTTACGTTGTTCATTGGTATCGAGAAGGTGAAAAATACAGCTTGGACGAAGTTGCCGAGCAATATGTCGACTATGGATTGAACATTGTCGGACTCGTTGGTGAGGGGGTGGTGAAGTGAGGCTGATTGATGCAAGGATCCGGTTACCATTTGAATATAGAAAAGTGAGTGAGGAAGAACAGCTGAATTTTTATGCGAAATATAATGAAGTATTACATGTCGGAACAACCACGACAAAAACAACTGAAACCTTGCTTGAAGAAATGGATGAAGCAGGCGTCACGCATGGTGTGGTTCATGCGGAATTTGAGTTCGGGGAAAATGCGAATCAATTGAATCAAGCCGTCGCACAAGTTGTTGAGGACCATCCGGATCGGTTCAAAGGATTTGGCACCGTCCAGCTCGATGACCCAAGGACGATGAAGCTCGTCAAGCAAGCGCAAGAAATCAGGCAATTAGGATTGATTGGCATAAACCTGCAGCCTGTATTTTTCGATATTGACCCACTGGATCGCCGACTATATCCGCTTTATTCGGTTGCCCATGAGTTAGGCTTAATTCTGTCCTTTCATACGGGGGTCCATTATTCAACGGCTCATCCGTTCCAAAAGAATTCACCAATGTTTATCGATCAAATCGCCGTGGATTTTCCGGGAATCAAGATCATCGCATGCCATAGTGGCTGGCCGTGGACAAATGAAATGGTAGCAATCGCACGTAGACACGCAAACGTCTACTTGGAATTCGGTGGAGTTGCACCAAAATACATCGCGAAAAACGGTACCGGTTGGGAGCCCATTTTTTCTACCTTAAATAGTCTGCTATCTAAACAAATCTTGTTTGGTACGGATTGGCCCGTCATCTCAATGGAGCGGGCAAAAGAGGAATGGCTCGCAATGGGTTTACAGGAGAAAACGATTGAGAATTTATTTTCCGATAATGCAAGCCGGCTTTTTGGATTTGAATCAACCGACCGAGGAGGTGAAAAAAATTTATAAGTATATTAATGTCCATATTCACCAATGGGGAATGGAAATCGAGCTTAATCGTCCGGAGAAGCTGAATTCCCTGACAACTGAGATGGTTCATGAATTGTACGATGTCTTGCAGATTGTCTCAATCAAGCCGGATAGTATCATCTTGTTATCCGGAAGCGGGACGAGCTTTTGTACCGGACAAGACGTGAAGGAATCACCGCCATCGAACCCGGTTGAACTAAGCGAGTATGTCAACAAAATGCAACGGATTACTGAACTGATCGTATCCTATCCTTATCCAGTTGTTGCGAAGGTTCAAGGCTATGCCCTCGGAGCAGGGTGTGAACTCGCATTGAACGCTGATTTGATTTATGCGACAGAAGATGCGGTTTTCGGATTTCCTGAGCTGAAAGTCGGCTTATCCATTACGCAAGGGTCGTCTTATTTGCTGCCGCGACTCATCGGCATACCAAAGGCGAAAGAATGGATTTATTTCAGCAAGACGATTCAGGCAAAAGAAATGTTCGATCTACACGTCGTTAACGAGTTATTTACAGAAGAAAATATCGATCAAGAAGTAGATAGACGTCTAAATGATTTATATAAAATAGATAAAGATTCATTAGGTTCCATCAAAAAGCTATTCCATTTTGGGTTGGAACACTCCATGCAAGAAGTTCTTGTTAAGGAACAAAGAGAAATCAAGAGATTACTACTGAATAAACAGGAGGGGGAGAAGCATGTCTAAGGAATTGCTCACGATTCGTGAGGTGCTTTCTAATGCAGCGATAAAATGGCCAGACAAAACCGGACTCATTTTTGATGTCACTGGCGATTCGTTTACGTTTACTGAGGTGAAGGAACATGCTGAGCAGTATGCCAATGCCTTCAAACAACTTGGCATTCAATCAGGAGATAAAGTAGCACTCATGTTACCGAATGACCAGCATTTCCCGTTGAGCTGGTTGGCACTCGGACTGATCGGCGCTGTGACGGTGCCGATGAATACACGCTATCAAGAAGTCGATGCAGCGTATATTATCGAAAACTCAGAGAGTCGCTTGGTCGTCACGACTTCAGCGTATGTATCCATGTTAAGTAACGTGAAGAAGGCGCATCAACTACCGATTCAGATCGTGACGGTTGATGAGCCAACAGATGATGCCGATCACTTTTTGGCTGATTTATTGAAAACGGTTTCAGGTGAATTCACTGCAGAGTCGAAAACATATCCTGATACCTTGATGAACATTCAATACACCTCAGGAACGACCGGAAAGCCAAAAGGGTGTATGCTGACCCAAAAATACTGGATCAATATCGGTGAGAAAATTGCCAATCCAGAGTTGATTGGGATGACGGAAAATGACCGTCTGCTGACATCCCAGCCGTTTTACTATATGGACCCACAGTGGAATACGATGGCTGCACTTGTCAATGGGGCATCTCTCGTCGTATTGGAAAAATTCAGCCCGTCGAAGTTTTGGAAAAAAGTATCGGATTACGGTGTGACCTTTTTCTATGTGCTAGGAAATATGCCCGTGCTGTTGCTTAAGATGCCTGAATCGGAGTATGAGAAAAACCATTCGGTACGGTTAGTCGGATGTTCCGCCATTCCACCAGGTCTACATAAACAAATCGAAGAGCGGTGGAACGTCAAGTGGCTTGAGGTCTTTGGGATGACGGAGACCGGCTACGATATTTCCATGCGGGTAGAAGATCATGATGACTATGTCGGATCAGGTGCATTAGGGAAGCCAGCAACGGATCGTGAAGTGAGAATCATCGGACCAGATGGTGAATTTCTGGAGCGTGGCCAAACCGGCGAAATGGTCTTCCGCGGAAAATGGCTGATGGACGGTTACTATAAAAATAAAGAAGCGACCGAAGAAGTTTTCCGGAATGGTTGGTTCCATACGGGGGATCTTGCATATATGGATGAAGCGGGCATGTTGTATTACGCCGGGAGACTCAAAGATATGATTCGCAGGAGTGGGGAAAACATCGCGGCGGCCGAAGTAGAAGAAGTGATCATGCAACATGAGTCCGTCAAGCTCGCTGCATGCATCCCGGTTGACGATGAGATTCGGGGCGAGGAAGTGAAAGCGTATCTCGTATTGAAAGACAACGCAGTAGATCAGAAACAAATCGTCCAATCCATCGTTGACCATTGTGAAAAACGGCTGGCATCCTTTAAAGTACCACGCTATTGGGCATTTAAAGATGACCTGCCATTGACCCCGTCCGAGCGTATTGCCAAGCATGTCTTAAAAGAAGAAACGAAGAAAGATAATCTCTTTTTTTACGATACTAAGTCTGAAAATTACCAACCTTCAGGTAGCGTCTTGAAATAAAGATCAGGAGGAAAAAACAGTGGAAAACAAACAAATCAGTTTGATTGGCGCCATCGCGATCATCGTCGGTACGGTGATTGGTGCCTCCATCTTTATCCTATTGGGACCAATCGCAGGGCAAACTGGTCCGGCCTTATTTCTAGCTTATTTACTCGCATTTCTGCCTGCATTATTCGGTTCAATCTACTACGCACAACTCGGTGCAGCCATGCCGACAGACGGGGGATCCTACCATTATAGTAAACGGTTGTTGAACTCAACCGTCGGCTATATTATCACGATTTCCCTGATTCTTGGAGGAATCGGAGCCGTTACGATGCTTTCCATCGGGTTTGCGGAATACTTGCAGTTCTTTTTCCCATCCTTACCCGTGCAACTGACGGCCGTATTGATTGTGGTCTTTTTGCTAGGAATCAATCTGTTGGGAATCAAAACGGCTGAGATTGTTCAGATTCTTATGACCGTATGGATTCTCATTGCTTTACTAGTCTTTGCGGTACCAGGGTTGTTCCATATTGAATCAGATAACTTGCAACCGTTCATGCCGAATGGAATGGGGAACTTCCTGATGGGATCTGCCCTGGCCGTGTACTCCTATGTCGGGTATGGCATCATATCTGAAATCGGTGGAAAGGTGAAGGATCCACAACGGAACTTACCGAGAGCGATTTTTATCAGCTTAGGGATTGTCGTTGTCGTCTATGCATTGGTCAGTGTCGTTGCAGTGGGTGTCATACCTTGGGAGCAATTGAGCGCATCCGGTGCATCGGTGGCTGAAGCGGGACAAGTCTTCCTGCCATCCTCGGTCATTTTCTTTATCAGTGTCGGCGCCATGTTTGCGACCGCCACGACAATCAACGCCGTCATGATGACCATACCGGGAGACTTTTCTGCACTCGCCAAAGAGGGAATATTTAATAAGAAACTCGTCAACAAAACCGTTAACAACACGAGCTATTTCCCACTTCTATTCATGACTGTCTTAGCAGTTGCCGGCGTCCTGACCGGATTATCCAGCGACTTCTTTGCGACGATCACGATTGTCGGATTGCTGTTGAATACGGTAGTGCTAGGGATTGCCGTGTTCCGATTACCGAAAAAAGACGAGCTTGCCTATAATGCCTCACCTTATAAGATGAAGAAGGGTATGTTGAAGGTTTCCGTAGTGATCGGTGTCATTTTGAATATCGCATTTATCGCATTAGCCGTGTTGGATTTCCCGATTATTGTCTTGTTGTATGTCGTTTGGATAGCTGGCGGCTTGATGTTGCATAAGCGGAAGATACC
>CALGNY010000132.1 GCA_937958375.1 uncultured Bacillaceae bacterium | reverse complement strand
CGATAAAAGCGGTCCAACTGTCGATAAACGCCTTGTAACTATCGATAAAAGCGATTTAACTGTTGAAAAAAACACCTCATACCTGCAGACAATTAAGCTCCAACTACCAAAAACAGCTGCCCACAATGGACAGCTGTTTGATTAATTTTCTTGAGCTTTCATATAGCCGTGCAACAAAGCTTTCGCAGCAACCGGCAATGATCTTTCATCAATATCGAACTTTGGATGATGGTGTGGGTACTCTTCACGGCCTTCGATTTTTGCGCCGGTAAAGAAGAAAGCACCTGGTTTTTCTTCTAAGTAGTAGGCAAAATCTTCGCCGCCCATGGTTGGTGGAACTTCAACGACTTCCTCAATGCCTTCAATGGTCGAGCCATCTTCCAAGTAATAATTGGCTTCCTTTTCGTGGTTGACGACTGGTGGATAGCCTTTGACATAGTCTAGCTCGTACGTTGCGCCATAACTTGATGTAATCCCTTTCAAGACGGCGTGCATTTCTTCGATAATTTGCTCTTGAACAGGTGTATCCAAATAGCGGACCGTTCCTGTCAGCTTTGCGGAATCGGCGATGACATTGAAGCCTGACCCAGCGTGGATTTCACCGATCGTCAGAACAGCTGCTTTCAGTGGGTCGATGCGTCGGCTGACAATTTGCTGTAGTTCGACAACGGCAAGGCCAGCCATCACAATGGCATCTTTCGTCTGATGCGGCATGGCGCCGTGTCCGCCTTTACCTTGGATTTTGAGTTCAAACCGATCCGTCCCCGCCATGAAAACATTTTTGGATGTTTCAATCGTATGAAGGGGAGTGGTTGCCCATAAATGCGTGCCGAATACAGCGTCAACACCTTCCAGTGCACCATCTTCAATCATCGGTTTTGCGCCACCTGGTTCATGTTCTTCAGCAGGCTGATGGAGCAATACCAATGTTCCCGGAAGTTCATCTTTAAATTCGAGAACTGCCTCGGCAACAGCAAGTAATGTAGCAGTATGTCCGTCATGTCCACACGCATGCATGACCCCATCATTTTTTGACTTATACGGTACATCATTTTCTTCTTGAATCGGTAAGGCATCAAAATCGGCACGTAATGCAATTGTCTTACCCGGCTTACCACCTTCGATTCTTCCGACAATGCCATATCCACCGACGTGATCACGGTAAGGGATTCCAAGTTTATCATATCGCTTGGCAATGAAGGCTGCTGTTTCTTTTTCTTCAAACGACAGTTCAGGATGTTGATGTAAATAACGACGGTCTTCAATCATCTGGTCAACTAATTGATCGATCTTTTCATTGATTTGTTTCCACATGCCACTACACTCCCTCGTATCTTCTTATACACTATTATACCAAACCGCACCCTCCCGATAAATGGAAACCTGCAATGGATGGTCTAAGCCTCTGGACGGAGATGAAAACAATCTGTAGGTCCTATCCACTTCGAAAAAATCCAGTTATGATGAGTATACAGCTAAATGGTACTATCCTTATTTTATTTTTCAGATTATAATTTAATCATAAGTAGGTGAGAAGATGTATAGATTTTTTAAGTGGCTGTTGGCCCTGTTTTTAATATTATTTGGAAGTGTGCTCTTACTGCGAAATCTCGACATTATTTCCACGGAAATAATTGACGATTTCTGGGCTGCATGGCCGCTTATTCTGGTTGTGTTAGGGCTCATGATGACCATCCAATATTTCCATCCAGAGAAACATGGCAGTTGGAAAATCGGGTCTTTTTTGATTATTTTCGGTGGCTTATTGCTTGCCGGAAATTATGATTATATTGATTTTGAGTTCTCCGATATCTGGCATTTATGGCCGCTGATCATCATCTATATTGGCGCCTCGCTATTGTTTGGGAATGGCAGTGCAGATATTGAAATCATTACGCCGAAGAAAAACAAGTCTTACAAGTCATTCGTTTACACAACCAACGATTCTGATCATGAAGAAGAAAAAGAATCGAAAGACGCTGAAAAAGACAATGAATACGCTGGTGAGTCGACCGGCCACAAACGCACGAACTATAAATTTCATTATGATAAAAACATCAAACATTTCGTAGCTGATCGTGACTTCAGCAGTGATAATTGGGAAGTCCAATCGATGTCCATCAAAACGGGTGTCGGTGACTTATATTTTGATTTCTCGAAGGCTTACATTCCAGACCAAGAATCGACAATTGAGTTAAAAGGATATGTCGCTGATATCAGCATGAAAATCCCAGATAATATTCCAGTCAAAATTTTTTCTAAAGTTTCAATCGGGGAAGTACAGGTCGGCCAGGAAAATCGTTCAGGCTTCAACAACACCATTCGCTATCAAACCGATGACTATGATGAGGCAACACGGAAGTTGAATATCATCATGAATTACCAAATCGGCGACATCAATGTCGTCTTTGTGTAGGAGTTGTACGTTATGTTCAAACATTTAAACGGAATCCGTTTTCAGTTTATGCGAATGGAAATGACAATCATTACTTTTTCGATCTTCGTCATTGCGTTACTGTTGTTTTTCATCTATTCCGTGTTCCAACCGACATGGCTTAGTTTGGAATCAATCTATTTGACGCTCGGACTGATAGCCATTGTGATGATTCCAATTGGTTTGTATCTAGTAATCCAATCGACCAAAAAGATCAAAAAACGACTGGATGTATATTCGGTCTTTCTTTCCACTTTATCTGAAGGGAAATATGGGGCCGAGTTACTCCACTTTGAGGAAAATGACGAGCTCGACATGATCGGCAGGGAGTTAAATGAGCTGGCGGCAAAGCTTCAAGACCAAGTCCGTTCCTTACAAAAATTAGCGGATGAAAAATCGGACCTCGCACAGCAGGCACACGTGGCAGCTACCATGGAGGAAAGGCAACGGTTGGCAAGAGATTTACATGATGCCATCAGCCAGCAACTTTTCGCCTTGACGATGATGTCCCAAGCAACTACGAAGACAATCGAAACCAAACCTGAGCAAGCCAAAGTACAAATTGAGGAAATTTCTCAAATCGCTCTACAAGCTCAAAATGAAATGCGCGCATTATTGCTTCATTTACGACCGATCCAGCTTTCCGGGGAATCGCTTGAGCAAGGAATCAAACAGTTGGCAGAAGAATTGATGCAAAAATCGAACTTGATTTTCGATATTGAAATCGACGAGTTGTCAGAGCTATCCTCTTCCAAAGAAGAACACTTATTCCGAATGGTCCAAGAAGCTTTATCCAATATTCTGAGACACGCAAATGCAAATAAGGTAGCCCTTTCAATTAAAGTGCGAAGTGACTCAATCGACTTACATATTAGTGATGATGGCAAAGGATTCAATATTGAAGAACAAGCACAATCCAAGACCTCTTATGGACTGAAAACAATGAAGGAACGCAGCGAAGAGATTGGCGGAACGTTTCGAATCCGATCAAAAGTGGGTCAGGGAACGTATATTGATGTGAGAATTCCAAGGTAACAGGAGGAGAATGAATATGAATCCGATTAAAGTCGTGTTAGTGGATGACCATGATGTCGTCCGTCGCGGAATCAAAACCTATTTGATGACCGAAGAAGATATTGAGGTGATCGGTGAAGCTTCGAGTGGAAATGAAGGTGCTGAGATGGTTCTTTCATTGAATCCGGATGTCGTGCTCATGGATTTGATTATGGAGAATGGAACAGGAATCGAAGCGACTGAACAAATCATTTCTAAAAAACCAGAGGCAAAAATCATTATCTTGACGAGCTATTATGACGAGGAGCAAGTCATTCCAGCGCTAGAGGCCGGTGCTTTTAGCTATATGTTGAAAACATCATCAGCGGATGAAATCGTCACGGCCATCCGAAAGGCTGTCATGGGGGAAAACGTCATTGAACAGCGGGCTGCAGGAGCGATGATGAACCGACTTCGCACACCTGCGAAAACGCTTCATGATGATTTGACACAACGGGAGTTGGAAGTGTTAATTTGTATCGGAAACGGTTTGACGAACCAAGAGATCAGTGACAAATTATTTATCGGAATCAAAACCGTCAAAACGCATGTCAGCAACATTTTAAGTAAACTTGAAGTCCAAGACCGCACGCAAGCAGCCGTTTATGCACATCGGCAAGGTTTGATGAAAGAAGTGGAGAATCGATAAACCATCAAAAAAGGTTGGGATTTGCCCCAACCTTTTTTAATTTTCTTCTGGCTGGATGACTTGATATTTTTTCACATAGGAAGGGCCGGCCGAATAGGCTGGTTTTTCCGGTTTTTCGTTTGACGGCGATTGACTATGTGACTTTTTGAACGACTGTGAGTTTTTCCACGCCTCAAAATCGGACTCTCTTTCCCACTGGGTCAACACAATATACGTTTGACTGTTGTCCGGACGTAGTAAGCGGAATGCCTCAAAACCTGGTTCGTTTTCGATGGAGCCAGCCCGATTTTTGAATCGACTTTCAAAAAGTGGGCGCCCTTCATAGGTGACAGGGATGTGATTCAGGACAAAAAAGCCACGCGGCGCCAACTTCCCGGCTTCACCGATGACCTCATATTCACGAGCTTCGCTGAATAAATCTTGTTTTTCACCTTCCATGATCGCTAAAGACTGATCGCCATCTTGGACAATCACCAAATCCGAATGCTCCATTTGTAGCTTGGCCAAATAGTCATAAGTGCCATTGGTCATCCATAATTTTTTCATGATTTATAGCCTCCTAGTTATTCAAGTTAATATTTTTGTCGTAAAACGTCGACTATAATATAATGAGAGTAGTTAATTGGAAATTTTTATCGAGGTGGAAAACTTGGCGTTTACGATCAAAAAGAAATGGAAATGGGCCCTGATTGCAGTTATTGCTCTTTTCATTTTAAGCCTGCTCGGCTATCTTTTTATTTTACTAGGTGGACGATTTGTTGTCGATGAAAAGCATTTTGTCTTTTCTGAAACAACCGTCATCCAAACCGAAGATGGCGAGCAAGTCATGAAGTTATATGATGAAAACCGGACATACGTGCCGATCGATCAAGTGCCAGAACATGTGAAGGAAGCATTTATCGCCATTGAGGACAGACGTTTTTATGACCACAATGGTGTGGATTTCCGGTCGATCGCACGTGCCGTTTATACAGATATCATTACGTGGAGTAAAAAAGAGGGTGCAAGTACGATTACGCAGCAACTCGTCAAAAATACATCGTTGACGAATGAAAAATCCTGGCTTCGGAAAACAAAAGAAGCGATGGGAGCCATTTATTTAGAGCGCATCCGCTCGAAGGATGAGATTCTGGAATATTACTTAAATGAAATCTACTTTGGACATGGTGTCTATGGAATTGAAGAAGCGGCTCAGTTCTTCTTTTCCAAATCCGTCAATGATCTAACCGTTTCTGAAGGAGCACTGCTTGCGGCACTTCCGAAGGCGCCAAATAATTATTCCCCGCTGGTTGATGAAGAACGTGCATTAGAGCGTCGGAATGAAGTCTTGTCGCGGATGTATTCGGAGGATTATTTATCAGCTGCTGAATTGAAGCATGAACAAGGGAAGACACTCGGCTTAAATCAAAGTGATCGACCAGAGTCCCCGTGGTTAAATACGTATGTGGATCTGGTGCTCGAGGAGATGGAAGAAGACTATCATCTTTCCCGGGAAGAAGTGTTGACGGGCGGCTACGACATTACGGTCGGAATTGATTTGGATATACAAGAAGTGACGTATCAGGAGTTACAAGATGATAGCTATTTCCATGGTTCGCAGGAAGGAACAGAAGCGGCGGTCGTCGTTTTGGATCAGGATAATGGCGTGATCCGGGCTGCCCATGGTGGCCGTAACAATGAGCGCGGTGATTTGAACCGAGTCAATGTCCGTAGGCAACCCGGTTCAACGATGAAACCGTTAGTTGTCTATGGTCCTGCGTTGGAAAAAAGCATTTATGAGCCGTACACCTTAATTGATGACCAACAAAAAACGTTCGGCGATTACAGCCCGAAAAACTATGATGGTGTTTATGAAGGAAAAGTAACGATTTATGATGCACTCATCAAATCCAAAAACGTCTCCTCCGTTGACTTATTGAATGAGATTGGACTGGATTACGCGAAGAGTTTCATGGAGGATGTGGGGATCACATTTGAAGACCAAGGGCTGTCTGTTGCGTTGGGTGGTATGGAACAAGGCCTGACACCAGCCCAGATGGCTTCATTATATCGTACCTTTCATGACCAAGGTCGTTATATTGAGCCTTACACCATCATCGAGGTCAAAGATCGGGATGGTGAGGTGATAGAACGTGACGATCCTCAGCCGAAACAACTTTTCTCTGAACAAACCTCCTGGTATTTGACACGTATGCTGGAAGGCGTTGTCACAGAAGGTACAGCGAGTTTTGTGGATTACAATAAAGCACTGGCTGGAAAAACAGGTTCGACCCAGCATCCACATCGAAGTGGTGCTTACAAAGATACTTGGTTTGTCGGCTTCAACACGGATTACACGATTGCCTCTTGGATTGGTTATGACCAAAGTGATGAAAATCATTATCTGACAAAAGGGAGCAGTGCACCGACCGAATTGACGTCTTCTGTCTTCAGGCAACTGGATCAAATGAAATCCTTTCCGGTCGCCTTTGAACCACCAGAAAATGTGGACGATCTGGAAGAACCAATCCGGTTGGCAAATATCTCGGACTTTAGCGCGAACGTATCTATGGGTTGGACAAGTGGTCTCCATGTGAAATTGACGTGGACGCCAGTAGGGGATGAACGCGTGGAATATCATGTCTACCGGGATTCCGGAAACGGACCGAATAAAATCGGTGAAGTGACAGGTCAAGGCGAATACCGGGTTGATTCCGTGAAAGTATTCCAAAACCCATCTTACTTCGTCGTCCCAGTCAATCCGCAGACGAATGAACAAGGTGAGCCATCAAATACGGCTAGTGCGTTTTGATTTGGATGTTGTGTGGAGTGCTTGAGTTGATGTCCTGACTG
>CALGNY010000131.1 GCA_937958375.1 uncultured Bacillaceae bacterium | reverse complement strand
AACAATGAAGAACAACAGATGGTCATGTCCTTGCAGGATGGTTTCCAACCGTTATTCTCACAGAGTCAAACACTTGCCGAGCAGGCGTCCAATAACTTAAATGAGGCGGACACGGTTTATCAGACGCTTGATCAAATTGATGAGCAGGCAGCCGATGTTCAACAGAGTGGTTTGAGTCTGGTCCAGCAAGCGGAGCAATTGGCGAATGATCTGACGACAAAATTAATGAATGACCAGAACTTTACGGAAAATTTCTCTGAGGTCATGTCAAATAGCCGAATTGGGGAGAGGCAGAACGAAGCATTATATGACTTCCTTTCCAATCCGGTAGAAAAAGAAAACGATGGAGTCATTTTAGGCACGAGCACAACTACGTTTACGCCTTACTTCATCATTTTGATTGCATTCTTTGTCGCACTCTTTACGGGGTATGGAATTTCTAACTTGAGCCAGAAGCGCTCAGGGGAAGATCAATTCGAGGAGGCATCGCTCGTAGGAGGTAATTTACCGATTACCGGGATCACAGCGGGAATTACAGCTGCAGAAGGGCTCGTTCTTGGACTCACATCAGGCTTTTTGCTGGAGATTGCTGGTAGTCAGTTGATTCTATGGACGGGTGCAATGGTACTCATCATGCTGGCGATGGGGCTTACGGCGACGTATTTACTCAGACAGCTAAAAGTTTTTGGCATGTTTATCCTGCTAGTTGTTGCTAGCATGTACTTGTTGCTGAATGATTCAGTCGCTTCCTCTACATCAGCCTATAGCGGGTTAAGTGAGTTTTCACCGCTTCACCACGTCGAACACGTCTTGAATGGCTTGGTGTTGGATAATACGAGTTACGGTATGGTTATCATCGGCTTAATTATTTTGACCATCGTCGCTTTCGTAGGTAATTTATTGGTCGTACACCGAAAGCCTGCCGGAAACAAAAAGGATGAGGACGATGTCGCTTAAGTCCATCTTCCATGTGTTATTGCTATCTTGCATATTGCTTCTGCTGTGGCCTTATACGGCTTCAGCAGAAGAGCAAGATGACGACAAAGGAAAAATCGATTGGAAAATTGATCGCATATCGGAGTCGGACCGCAGCCAAAATGGGATGGAAACCGAACTGGAAAGAAGTTTTCCAGAATTGTTCAAAGCGGGCACTTCTGAACAGATCGAGATGGTTCAAACCGATCGAGAACAATCGACCGAACAGTTAAAGCAGAATGTATTTTCATTAGAGTTAACATCGGATGAAACGTTAGAAGAGACAAAGGAATTACTATTTACTGAAGACTATGTGGCACCGAAAACATCGAGTCATCCCATTGATCAAAATACATCGTCCACCTCAACGATGACCATCATCTGGTTGATGGCTGTGGCTTGTGCATTAAGTGGTATTGCTTATTTGATATTCAAGCGCTTTGCTGACCGAGGTGATGTGAATGAAGAATAGTCATGTGAATGTAACCGTGGATTTGAAATATTACGGAATGGATAAGACCTATGATTTGCGGATACCGAAGCAGATCACCGTGAAACAATTGTTGATTGATATATTTGATGTGCTAAACATCCAAACCGGCCACATCACACCGACAACCATGAAAGTTGCTACAAAAGGGTTGGTGCTGGCCGATGATGATTTATTGATGGATTACCCAGTCACAGATGGAGATTTGTTGGCTATTTTATAAACGGAATGCCAATAGGAGAATGAAGGGGCAAGAAGCATGGGAGAAAAGACGACTGAAAAAACAATCCAAACCAAAAATGGATCCATAACGTTTTCCATTGAGGAAAGTCATTGGAGCGTACGACTAGCCAAATCGCAGACTCAAGTCGATGATCCAAGACAGATTCGTATGCTGAGTGCAGCGCCGCTTGACTCTTTTGTACCACTGGAAGTGAAAGTAGAGCAAGACGCTTTCACTTTTTCGTTTTTTGTCGATCCGAATAAAAAACAGTGGGAAGAGGTCAAAACGCTTCACCGACATGAAAAGCTTCGTTTGCTGTGTAATGTCGCTCAATTAAGAAAACAGCTTGATTCACGCGTGACATTCGATATTCATCCGAACAATGTGGTTTTTGATCACAGTCTGAGACCACATGTCATTTACCGTGGATTAAGAGATTCAATTCCGCCGTTTGACATGGATGAAGACGAGTTTTTGAAGCAATTAAAATGTTTGAGTATTGCACTCATGTCAACGAAATATACATTCGATGATCTGTATCAAGGTGAATGGATTCACGCGAAGGAAACTGAATTTCAGAGACAAATCGGTCAACAAGAGACGCTAGACGGTTTGGTCGATTACTTGGAGGAAAGTTACCAAAAGGAACAGGAGAAAGTTGACCAGACAAAACGGCTATTACCCGTCAAACGGTTTACGTTATTTAAACGGTTGTCCATTACGTTTATCATCGTTTCAATTTTATTGGCTGTACCGTTGATTTATATTGGACTGGTGAATTTACCGTATCAGGAAAACTTGCTGAGTGCCCATGAAGAATATTTGGCAACTGATCATAATGGAGTCATTTCTGAGTTGAGAAATGAAGAAGCTGCTGATTTGCCACAATCATCGAAGTACATACTAGCCTCAGCGTATCTCGCGATTGAACCGGTTTCGGATAACGACCGGGAGATTATTTCCAATAATATCAGTTTGAGTAGTGATGAAAATTACTTGTTGTATTGGATTTACAACGGGCGTGGCCAATTTGATGCGGCAATGGACCGGGCGAAATACTTGGATGATCCGCAATTAATTATCTATGGATTGATTAAACAAATTGAAAAAGCAAAGAACAATCCGAATTTGAGTGGCTCTGAACGGGATGAAAAAGTAAGAGATTTGCAACGTGAATTGGATGACTACCGAGAAGAGTATGGTTTGAATGAGGATGAGAGTCCGATTGGAAATGAGTCCATCGACCCCGAAAATGTGGGGGATGGGACGTCTACGGATGAACCAATCGAAGAAGATACAAATGAAGATGACGCTTAGCGGTTTATCGTAGTTAGTTTGTGAAAACCGGGTTGTTGTCCGGGCGTAGAGAGGAAGAAGAATGTTGGGCGAGAAGACATTAATGGTGACAGACACCAAGCAATCTCATAAAGCCAACTTAGTCGAATGGACACCGAAAGAAATCCTGATCGGCAGTGACCCGTCTTGTACACTAGTTTTTGCCGATCTGGAAGGTGAGTGTACCGTTCTTTGGGATGGACAGGATGCTTATTTGGGTGACCGTCGTATATCGCATGGCGACCACACGGCGGTGAATGGCAATCGGCTTCAATTTTACTTGATGGACCAACAGAAGAAATCGGTATTTGACACTGCCGGTAAAGATTATTTTTCGGTGAGTCCGTATGACTACGATGATCTGACGATTGAGACATTGAATGGCAACCTCGTATTTTATCGCGATGCTACAGAAGAAGGATTTCTTTTAGAGGTTCATGGGGGAGAAGTCTATCATAATTACCGACGCACTTATGGAAATGAAACGATTGCATATGGTGATCATGTTTTTGTGGATGGTGTAAATCTGATCGTGAATGAAGAATCGGTTGAAGTTTTCCCTTCCGAGAAGCAACTGGATTCACGTCTGGAGCAACTGGTGGAGTCGGATCAGCCGTTTACGAAAAATTATCCGGATTATCACCGTTCTCCACGGATTATTCACCGTGAACCGGATGAAAAGCAGACGATTGCCAAGCCATCCACGAAGCCATCGAAGCCGAGTGAACAAATTGCCCGCATGGTCGTCCCGCCGCTTGTCATGATCGTCGCGTTGGTGATTGTCTCGATCATCCAACCGAGAGGAATTTTTATCATCGTCATGCTCGCGATGACGGTGACGACAGTGATCTTTTCCATTACCACCTATGTCAAAAACGTCAGACAGTACAAAGCGGATATGGAGCATCGGGATCAAAGTTTCCGGAAGTATTTGCGAAATAAGACGAAAGAATTGTATCAGGTCGTCGAGGAACAGCGTCATGCCTTGGAGTATCACTATCCTGATGTGGAAGAGATTCGGGATATGGTGAGCGAAGTCAATGCACGCATTTATGAAAAAACAGTGTATCATCATGATTTTTTACATTTCCGTGCCGGTTTAGGAACGGTTGATACGAGTTTTGAAGTAGAATTTCGTGATGAAGAATTTTCACAAGATGAAGATGAGTTGGTCGATCAGGCTAGAGAGCTCCGAAAAACTTTCAGAAGGCTGCATGATGTACCTGTAGTAACATCCCTTCATAATGGTCCGGTCGGTTATGTCGGCCAACGCGAGTTATTGATTGAACAAATCCAATTGCTCGTCATGCAAACAGCAATGTTTCATAGTTATCATGATGTGCAGTTTCTGACCGTTTTTCCTGAAGACGAGAAGGACGAATGGGCCTGGATGCGCTGGTTGCCTCATGCGACCTTGCAATCATTAAACTTGCGTGGATTCGTTTATCACGAACGCTCTCGGGATCAGATTTTGCATTCGATGTATCAAGTGTTGAAACAACGGAAGCAAACGTTGGAGGAAAAAGGAGATCAACGTGAACAAACGTTATTTTCACCACATTATGTCTTTCTCATTACCAACGAACAATTGATGATCGATCATGTGATTATGGAATTTCTGAATGAAGACCCGAGCGAACTTGGGGTGTCGATTGTTTTCGTTCAGGATGTGATGCAATCCTTGCCCGAACACGTAACGACGGTCATCGATATTCGTGATGCACAACATGGAACAATCATCTTGGAAGATGGGGAGCTGGTGAACAAGAGATTCACACCGGATCATTTTCCAAGAGATTTCGATAAAGAGGAAGTTGCAAGAGGGCTAGCTCCATTAAATCATTTGCAAAATCTGAAGAACGCCATTCCTGAGTCGGTTACGTTTTTGGAAATGTACGGGGTGAAGACAGTTGATGAACTCCGGATCGGCGAACGTTGGAACCGAAATGAGACGTATAAGACGATGGCTGTCCCACTGGGCTTACGAGGAAGAGACGATATCGTCCAACTGAACCTTCACGAAAAAGCCCATGGACCACATGGCTTGGTCGCCGGAACAACGGGTTCAGGAAAATCAGAGATCATCCAATCGTATATTTTGTCGTTGGCTGCCAATTTCCATCCGCATGAAGTTGCCTTTTTGCTGATCGACTATAAAGGTGGAGGAATGGCAAATTTATTTAAAAACTTGCCGCACCTATTAGGCACGATTACGAACTTGGATCGTTCACAATCGATGCGCGCTCTTGCTTCCATCAAAGCGGAATTGGAAAAGCGTCAGCGGCTATTCAGTATGTATGATGTGAACCATATCAATCAATATCAAAAGTTATTCAAACTCGGTGAAGCAAGTGAACCGATGCCTCACCTATTCTTGATTTCAGATGAATTCGCTGAGTTGAAACAAGAACAGCCTGACTTTATGAAGGAATTGGTTTCTACCGCAAGAATCGGCCGTTCGCTTGGCATCCACTTGATCTTGGCGACTCAAAAGCCGAGTGGGGTTGTCGATGACCAAATTTGGTCAAACTCGAAGTTCAAATTAGCGTTGAAAGTCCAAAATGCCAGTGATTCGAATGAAGTGATCAAGACACCGGATGCAGCGGAAATTACACAGCCGGGTAGAGCGTATTTGCAGGTCGGGAATAATGAGATTTATGAACTGTTCCAAAGTGCTTGGAGCGGAGCAAATTATGTCCCAGATCAAGCGGATCATGAGCGTGTGGATACCACGATTTATGCCATCAACGACTTAGGGCAATATGAGATTTTGACAGAAGATTTGAGTGGTTTAGGTAGTAAAGATGAAATCGAACGTGTTCCAACTGAGTTGGATGCCGTCATCGACCATATCGATGAATATGCGCAAGAAAATGGAATCGAGCGTTTGCCGCGTCCGTGGTTGCCGCCATTACCTGAAGAGATCTTCCCGGAAGATATTCATTTAGAAGCGGATGAAGCGACCTGGGATGAACGAAAATCTTCATTTTCTGCAACGATTGGGATGTTGGATCAACCGGAATTACAAGCTCAAAATCCATTTGTGCTCGATTTGAAAGAAGAAGGACATTTGGCGGTCTTCTCCAGTCCGCAATTCGGGAAGTCAACTTTCCTGCAAACATTGGTCATGGACCTGGCGAGACAGCATAACCCTGAAGAGATGCATACGTATCTATTCGATTTTGGTACGAATGGGCTGTTGCCGCTCGTTCAATTACCGCATGTTGCAGATAACATCTTATTGGATGATACAGAGAAGATGGATAAATGGCTCCGAATCATCACCAATGAAATTCGCTCACGGAAGCGAAAGCTAAGTGAATATGGCTTGGCGAATATCGATATGTATGAGGCGGTCAGTGGTGAACAAGTCCCAACGATTTTGATTGTGATCGATCAATATGATTCAGTCAGAGATTCGGAATTTGGAGATGAATTTGAACGAACCATCACACAAATTGCTCGCGAGGGTGGAAGTATCGGGATCCACTTGGCGATTAGTGCCAACCGTCAAACGTCGATGCGGATGCCGCTTCTTACAAACATCAAAATGCAGATCGCCCTTTATCTGATCGATGAAACAGAAATTCGGGCTATTACTGGAAAACACGAGTTAGAAATTGAAGAAATACCGGGTCGAGGCATTGTGAAACAGGATGAGGCAGCATTAGTTCAAATCGCATTACCGACAACCGGAGAAACGAACATTGAACGGATTGAGAATCTTAAGCGGGAAGCCAAGCAAATGCAAGAAGAGTGGCAAGGTGAATTGCCAACGCCAATCCCAGTCGTGCCAGATACCCTGCCATATAAACAGTTCATAACATTGCCACAATCATCGAAATTAATGGAGGTTGGCAAAGTTCCGATCGGGGTCGATTTTGAGCATGTCTTACCGACTTCTTTCCAACAAACCCAGCATATCTTTGTCGGTTCTTCTGATATGCTGAAAATCTATGAATTATTCAAAACGCTATTTGATATCTTGTCTACACAAAAACAAAAAGGCTGGATTGATGAACTGATTTACGTAGAAGACGACGAAAAAATAATCGATTCCAGTAAGCAAGAAACCGAACTGGTCGTTTCTGAAAAAGATCAGAAAGAAAAAGTGATTCATAAATTAGCAGAAGTCCTGCAAAGGAGAAAGGAAACTGACCCTGCAGAGTACAACTGTCTATACGTGCTGATGCCGAGTTGTATGAAGTATGAGGAAGAATTATCGAGTGAAACGTTAAACTTATTCAACCGCTTAATCGAAGAGGCCGATCGTTACAAAATGATCTTTATTTTGGGCGATTCCTTCGAACGGTTATCACGCAGCTTTGGTGTTTATTCACAAGCGGTCAAGAAAATCAAAAATGTCCTTTCCTTATCAAAAGTAAATGATCAAACGATTTTTACCGTCAATAATATCGGTTATCGTGAACCACAACTAGGGGAACAAGAAAGTTATTTAATCGAAAATGAACATGCCATCAAAATCAAACTACCGAAGATTTCGTAATCAATCAGTTGAGGCCCAAGAAGGGGATGGATCGGATTTGGAGAAACTAATAGAGAGTAGAAAATTGACAACGTTATTAATCGATTCGGGCAAGAGAGAGAATGTCCATGTTTCGTTACACTTCGGTGCAGGTTTGGCAGATCGACTGGTCTCTGAAAATAAAAAACTAACGTGGGTGGGAAACGGGAGCTCAACGATTGTCATCAACCTGAAGAAATACAACATACAAGCGGAATGTCCGGAAGTAGATGTTGAAACATTCGTCACGATGGATACATCTTCGCTTGTCGTCACGATGAAACTAGAAAACTATGAGGAAGTCATGGAAAAAGTCATCCGTGCGGTTTTTCTGGAAGAACTATCACAAGAAGAATTCGAGAAAGAGAGAGACCGAATCATAGACGTATACGATCATAATTTACAGCAAGTTGAGTATGCGGCAAAAACGGAAATCCAGATGCATGCGATGCCTAATCGTTTGTTCAGCCCTCAGCTCGTGCGGGACGACTTGAGGCAAATGGAATTCTCAGATGTCATTCATTTGAATCAAACACTTTTTCAGCAAAACAATGTCAAGTTAGTCGTTTGTGGAGACCTCAGCCATGCAGGCATTAAGGAGTGGTTCGAAAAAAATGACCACCTGTTGGAGGATGCGCCCGCACACGATGTCGATCGAGTCAATCGACAACCGCATGAATTCATGGATCGACACCTAGTGTACCAGCAAGCAAAGGATTCATATGAGATTGGAACAATCCTTTTCAGAAAGAAAAAGTCGGGCCAATCAATGGCGGAGGAAGAGCTTTTTCTGCGGGTTATTGGGGAAGTTGTTTTTCAAGACCACTTTTTTGTTCAAGTGGCACCTGACCAAAGCAGCATCATTTACGTAGGAAATCAATACGTCAACTATAAGAACCGGATCAGGACGACGGTTTGGAACCAAAAGAAATTTGATGAAGCAAAAGAAAAAATCAGGGATCAATTCAATCAGATTATCGAATATGATCCGAAAAAGTTTTCTGTGATTTTTGGCCAATATGCCATTAAACAAATCCATTTACCCGATCTGTTGTATGAGACCCAAGCAGATAATTTTCCTCAGTTCATCGATTATATCCGGAATGTAAAAGAAAAAATGGTCGAAACGAAATTAAGCTATCTGAAAGGAGAAAAGCCATGAGTAGAGAAGTGTATGTTCACCCGCATCAGGTTCACGAACATCGAGACAATTTGCGTTCCTCGATTTCAAGTTTTGAGACAGCTTCCAAATTTGACAACGTCGAAATGGAACACACTCAATTGCGCAGCATCACGAAACTGAAAGAGGTTATTGCGTCATTTGAAGAGGCCATGACGTTGTATGCTGAAATGTGCAACCGAGATGTTGATAAAGTGGATTTGGTGAAGGAAAGTTTAATTGAGCAAGATGAACGTTTAGCTGATTTTCGGATTTTTACGAATAATTAATGGATCGATCAAAAAGGATGGTGCCCCGTGAGTAAATTATCGAACTCCGATGTTTCTCAGCTGGATCAGAACGTTGATGAATATCGTGGTCAAGTGATTGATGCAGCTTACGATTATTATCAAAAAGTTTCTGCTTTCATTGTCAGTAATGCAATCAGAGGTACAACAGGCGATATGGTCATGAGTTACTATGATCAAGTCCATTTGTATTTGATCAACCGGATTATGAACGTTGCAGCTGAATTGTCTGAAGCATCTTCGCAAGCGAAAGATATTTTCTTTGCCTACGAATCTACTCGTGATGGCTTGGTCGATCGGCAATATGTTGAAGAAAAGCGTGTGGAGGTTGACCGGGTTCAGACGGATTTTGAATCCCACGAAACACGTTTAAAACAAGTCGAATCGGAAATTTTGGGGATTGCTGGTGTTTCGCCAACCAATACGAGCGCGGTGACTTCCCAATTTGGTGAAACGAATCGGGTCATGAACGAAATCAAGGAACAGTTGCAGCAAGCGGACGATGATTTATATAATCAATTAAGTGGCATTGAACAGCGAGTCAATGATTTGAAGTCCGCCATCACTGAAATTGACTCGAGTTACCGCACCGACCAAGGTTTTTCCGTTACGAAGATCGATCATATCCGGCAGGAAGAATGGTATACGGAAGAATCGGCAGACGTATTTACAGAGAAATATGTCGAATCACCGTACGAGGTTGGCCAGGATACGTATCAATCGTATGTGACGGAGATTGGCTATGTCACAGATATCGGTACGAGTGTGTCTGGATTGACAGCCAATGAAGCGGGCTATGAATATGAGATCGATGGAACAACGATGAATGCAAGTGCTGATTATACGGGTCTTGAAGCAAGGACCGAATTTGAGAGTACGTATTTAAATTCTTCTGGGAAAGCGGAAGTTGGTTATGCGACCGTCGCAGTAGAAGCCAGTGAGACTGGTTTTAATGCAGAAGGGAATGTAGGCGTGGCTCAGGCCCAGTCCAGTTTGGTGGCCGGAAGCGAATCATTCAACGTAAAAGCTGATGCGGAAGCTGGTTTTCTGACGGCTGAAGGTGATGCACGCGCCAATACCGGAGGCGTTGGACTCAGTGGAATGGCGTCCCTCGGGCATGTCGAAGCAAAAGGTGGTTTCACTGTCTTCGATATCGGCGTCGAACTTGGAGTATCCGCCGGAGGTCAGGTAGGCGGTGGCTTTGAATTATCTTGGGATAAAGTCGAAATTGATTTACGTGCTGTTGTAGGCGGTACACTGACAATCGATTTACCGTTTGAGTAGGGGGAATTCATGTGACAGTGAAAAAAGCGAGCATCGTAGGCATATTAGCCATCTTGTTTAATGCCGGAAGTCTTTATAATGTGACGCTCGCCGTGTGGTCATTGGCCATTCTGATCTTTTCGTTCTTTTTGTTGGGAGATAAACAAGCGCATCCCGCGAAAGACATGAAAATCTTTGGGTTCATTCAATCGTTTATGCTACTGATTTTTCTCTTTTTGAGTCTGGGTACAGGTTTTCTCGGCTTTTATCAATTATGGTTTGTCGTTAACGAACATCTCAGTTCGTTTACCGTACTATTCGTTAGCTTAGCGGTGATCGGTACCATACTCTATTTATACTTGATCATCCAATTGATCCGAGTAGCATTTGCGAATTTCAAGCAGAGGGGATAACCTATGATCAAAGGGAAATATGTGATTTTATTAGCCGTTTTTAGTTTGATCGTGAATATGGTCAGTGTCTATAATTTTTTCCTTGGCATTTGTTCGCTGTTTTTGTTGCTGATCGTTTCAATTACGCAATTATTTGTGACATTGGTTAATAAAGCGAATCAAGTGAATGAAGAAAACCGTAATTTTGCTGCGAGGAATTTTTCGAATTACGGCACACAAAAATCTACCCAGGTCGTCAATAAAATAGCCATCATTTTCGGGCTTGTGTTGGTGTACGGCTTAGGGATCTTCTTGACGGTGTTTCAATTGAACCGACGAGAGCTATTCAGTGAGTTTTTGTTTAACTATGTTGCAATCAGTAATGTTCAACCCATTGCTCAAGGGTTAAGCATACTTGGGTATATATTATTTATCACCGCGTTAATTATCGGTACAATCTTTTGCATTCATAACATGAAGAATGAACAGGTTTTCTCCGGAAAGAACAATCGCCCTGCGGCTAAATAAGGAGAGGGTATGAAAATGGATCGGACGTCTTTGCAGAGTGCTTACTACAGTAAGCAGCAAGAAATTCGGCTTTGCCAAAACCAAAGTCGAACACTTGAAGAACAATTACAATTTGTCAGTTCAAAAAAGACTGAGTTGAGTGCCATCAAGGATGATTTACAGACAAATAAAACCGATGCCTTGCTCGTTGATCACCAGATTCATATGATGGAGTGGCGTGGAGAGAATTATGGAAAATTCCATGACGAATATGTTGTTGACCTCGTCCGAAATAAGTATGCCAATTTACTGGATGAAGTCGACCGGAATTTAGATGCATTGGTTACCGAAGAAAGACGATTGGAAAATGAACTGCTTGAAAATGAAGGATTGCTCGGAAGATTGCGCCAAGGATTGAATTGGATCAGTAGTGAACTCGAAAAAGCGTTTAACTAAGGGAGGATTTTCATGGGAACGACAAAACTCGTATTGCCGAAAGGCCACCAAGATTTGGATATCACGCCTGCCATGGAACAAGAGATGATGGACGTTCAACGTGAATTGGATCTGAAAGGGAACCAGTTGGCGGAAGGAAAGATCCACTTCATTATTACGAAAGGATTCTACAAGCATGACAAGAAACTTTTAACGCTCGCATCTGTTATTGTGAATAAGACAGAGCATGACATCAAGGGACTCGACATGAACTTAAAAATTGCTTTGAGAGAGCGACCGGAAGCCCAATTTTCAACGATGACCGTTAATTTGGATGATGAATTTTTGGGACTGATCCAATCAAATGAAGCGTTTATCTTACACATCAATATTCCTGCCAATAACGTTTCGAATAAAGATGAAATATACGAACCGACTGATTTGACAGGAGAAATTGAGAACCTGAATTATTACATGCCGCAAAGCTAATCGTACGTCAGCTCCTCAACGACATTCGTACCTGTTTTTTGAGTCAAATGTCGCTGAGAAGGTTTATCAGCGACATTCGTGCTTGAGTTTTGCTTCAAATGTCATTGAGACC
>CALGNY010000130.1 GCA_937958375.1 uncultured Bacillaceae bacterium | reverse complement strand
ATTATGACTGGGAGTTTTAGCTGTATATTCAAGATTAACGTTTTGAGAACTGAGGCGCACGACGAGCTTTCTTAAGACCGTATTTCTTACGTTCTTTCTCACGAGCGTCACGTGTTAGAAGTCCTTCTTGTTTCAAGACTTTACGGTATTCAGGATCCGCTTCAAGCAATGCACGAGCGATTCCGTGACGGATGGCTCCGGCTTGACCTGTGAATCCACCACCATTAACGTTTACCAATACATCATAGTTACCAACGTTTTCAGTTGCTTCGAGTGGTTGGTTGATGATCAGACGTAGCGTCTCATGTGGGAAATATTCTTTTGCATCAATATTATTGACTGTTACTGTTCCGTTTCCAGGAACAAGGCGAACGCGCGCTACTGAGCGTTTACGACGACCAGTTCCGTAGTATTGTACTTGTGCCACGATTCAATGACCTCCTTTTTCAATTACCCGCGAAGTTCGTAAACTTCTGGTTTTTGTGCTTCATGCTTGTGATCTGCGCCACGGTATACGTGCAATTTCTTGCCCATTTGACGACCTAATTTATTCTTAGGAAGCATACCTTTAACAGCCAATTCAAGCATTTGTTCTGGATATTTCGTACGCATTTCGTTCGCTGTACGAGATTTTAAACCACCTGGGTGATTTGAGTGACGATAGTAAATTTTATCTTCTAATTTATTACCTGTTAAATGAACTTTGTCTGCGTTAATGATAATGACGTGATCGCCAGTATCCACATGCGGTGTATATGTTGGTTTATGTTTTCCACGAAGTAGGCTAGCAACTTCAGTAGAAAGACGGCCTAGGGTTTGTCCTTCAGCGTCTACCACATACCACTTACGCTCAACAGTATTTTCATTTGCCATGAAAGTTGTGCGCATGTAATTTCCCTCCTATATTTCAATCCGAATTTTCAATTTCGATCTTACAAATTTGTTTTTATCTGACACGAGATAGTTTCCGGGGCTATATCGTGGTTATGATAAAATGCCATAGAATATATTATAATACTTCCGACCATATTGTCAAGCAAATCCCTCATTTTCCGACGATTCTAATGCTCGATTTTTGTAAGGCCGACCCGCTCGAAAATTCGGTCGACATTTTTGAGATGATACGTCGGGTCAAAACAATCTTTCAGCTCGTTTGCCGTTAGGTGCATTGCGATTTCTTCATTTGCTTCAACGAGATCAGGAAACGATTTCCCTTCCTCCCAAGCCTGCATCGCTAATGGTTGAACAAGATCGTAGGCCTTCTCTCTTGCATAACCTTTATCGATTAATTTCAGTAATACCCGCTGGGAAAAAATCAAACCGTATGTTCGCTCCATATTTCGGATCATATTGTCTTCAAAAACGACCAGATTGTCCAAGATGTTTGTGAATCGGTTCAGCATGTAATTCAAAGCGATTGTCGCATCAGGCAGAATAATGCGCTCAGCAGACGAATGGGAGATATCCCGTTCATGCCACAATGCCACATTCTCATAGGCAGTCATCATATGGCCTCGGATGACGCGAGCCATACCTGTCATGTTTTCGGAACCAATTGGATTTCGCTTATGCGGCATCGCAGACGATCCCTTTTGACCTTTCGCGAAAAACTCCTCCACTTCGCGTGTTTCGCTTTTTTGTAGGTGCCGGATCTCGACCGCCATTTTTTCAATGGATGTTGCGACTAGGGATAAGGTTGCCATATAGTGCGCATGGCGGTCCCGTTGTAACGTTTGTGTGGAAATCGGTGCAGGTTCCAAGCCAAGTTTTTCACAGACATATTCCTCAACGTATGGTTCAATGTTCGCATAGGTTCCAACCGCACCGGATAGTTTGCCGACTTCAATTCCTTTTGCCGCTTCGTCAAACCGCTTCAGGTTCCGCTTCATCTCTTCATACCATAGTGCCAGTTTCAACCCAAACGTCGTCGGTTCGGCATGGACGCCATGTGTCCGCCCCATCATGATCGTATGCTTATGTTCAATGGCCCGTTTCCCCAACACATCGATTATGCGCTTCAGATCATTCCGCAGAATTTCATTAGCTTGCTTGATTACATAGGACAGTGCTGTATCGACCACATCCGTTGAAGTCAGGCCATAATGCACCCATTTCTTTTCTTCACCCAATGATTCGGATACGGCCCGGGTAAACGCCACGACGTCATGCCTTGTTTCTGCTTCAATTTCTTTGACTCGATCCACCGTAAATGTCGCCCTTTTACGAAGCTGCTGAACATCTTCTTGTGGGATCACGCCAAGATTCGCCCACGCTTCACAGGCCAGAATCTCAACTTCTAACCAAGCGTCGAATTTGTTTTTTTCCGTCCAAATCTGACCCATCTCTTCTCTCGTATAACGTTCAATCATCGATGTGACCTCCACTTTTTTATATAAAACTAATTTATCATGTAAGGAAAATAAATTTAAATCATTCAAACGGTTTAATAGTAAAGAAAAATTCGATTTAATCGATTTTCCCTATCTTGCAATCCAAATGAATCTTGCTAAAATAAGAATACACCTATTTCGGAAAGGATCGATTCCTATGTCAAATGAACAGTTAACCTACATCGTACAATCCGTTAAAGAGCTTGCGGAAGGCCAACAGAAATTAATGAAGGGGCAAGAGAAACTTTTTGTTGGACAGAAAGACCTTTATCGTAAGTTTGACCAACTTGAACAAAATCAAAGCGAGACCAATGACCGGTTGACACGCATTGAAAATCAGATGAGCTTTGTGAAGTACAAGATTGCTGAACATGATGAAGAAATTTTCATGCTCAAAGAAAGACGAAAATAGCATTGAAACTTATTCATAACTGACCTTCCATAAAAACAAGCCTTGTGGTGGTGCAGTTTGTCCTAGTTGTTGTCGGTTATTAGTTTCAAAGGCCCGATTAATACACTGTATGTCTTTCTTTCCAAGTCCGATTTCAACTAATGTCCCGACGATAATCCGTACCATATGGGTCAAAAACCCGTTGCCTTTGACTTCAATGATTAGGTGAGAACCTTCTTCCACCAACTTGATTTCATGCACTGTTCTCGTCTTATCGCCCTTCACATTTGTTTTCGAAGCAGAAAAAGCCGTAAAGTCATGCGTACCTTCGACCAGCTTGGCTGCTTCTCGCATTACTTCTAGATTCAGCTTTCTAGGAACATGCCATTCAAAATTTCTATGAAACACATCATAATCATCCGCCCGACGTATATAATAGCGATATATTTTTTCAACAGCATCTTTCCGAGCGTGAAAATCAGGCGCTACTTTCTCAACCGAGAGGACAGAGAGATCTCTTGCCATCGTCGTTTGTAATGCCTTTTTCCAATTCTCTTCCGAAAGTTCTAACCAACTATCAAAGTGGATGACCTGTTGGTTCGCGTGGACTCCTGCATCTGTTCGCCCAGAAGCATAGATCCTTACAGGTTGTTGATGGATTTTTTTCAAGCTTCGTTCAATCTCTTGTTGGATCGTTCGCGCATTCAGCTGGATTTGGAAGCCTGAAAAGTTCGTTCCGTCATAGGCTAAATCAATTCTCAAACGTTGCATCGTCCAAACTCCTAATTATTAAAGTAAAAGAAAGCTGCTGCCATCAGTAGAAATAAGATAAACACCTGGACATCCAGGTTGGTAAATTTCAACTCCCTGAATTTTGTGCGTCCGATATCACCCCGGTAACCACGGGCTTCCATGGCTGTCGCAAGTTCCTCCGCTCGTTTAAATGAGCTCATAAAGAGCGGAATCAACAATGCAAAGATGGCTTTAATCCGATCTCGCCACTTTCCCGTCCGGAAATCGATGCCCCGAGATGCCTGTGCTTTCGATATTTTATCCGTTTCATCAAGCAGTGTCGGTATAAATCGTAGTGAAATGGACATCATGAGAGCCATCTCGTGGACGGGCACTTTTATTTTCTTTAGTGGTTTCAGAATAGTTTCGACGGCATCTGTAATCGAAATGGGTGTCGTTGTCAATGTTAGTAGAGTCGTCATTAAGATCAATAAAAATAATCGCGAAGAAATGATGGTCGCTTGAATGATTGCTTGATCATAAATTGGATAGCCGGCGATTGAGAATAGTTCATTTCCTTGCCGCTGGATAAATAAATGTAAAATGAACGTTAATATAATGATAAACCAAATTGGTTTTAATCCTTTCAATATAAATAGCGGGTGAATTTTTGAACTCAAGGCTGCCAGCCCGGCAAATGAGAATAAAATCAGGTAACTTGCCCACGTTTCTGCCGAAAAAGTAACGATGACATAAAAGAATACGATTACGATTTTTGTGCGTGGATCGAGTCGGTGGATGAGCGAATCGCTAGGTACATACTGGCCAATGATGAACGATTGATTCATTGGTTGCCTCCTAGCTCTAATGCCATTGCTATTTCCTGACCTAACTCTTCTGCCGTTTGGCCATGATAGTGGATGGTTAGCCCTAATGTTTCATTGAGCTTTTCAAGAAACTGCATTTCGACTGGCAGATCCAGGCCTAGCGCTCTTAACTCTTTCCGTTTGCTGAAGACGTTCGTCGGAGTCCCTTCCATAGCAAGCATTCCTTGACTCAGCACAAATACATTTTCCGCATAGCGTAAAACATCTTCCATATGATGCGTTACCAAAACGACCGTTATTCCCTTTTGCTTATGTAACGCTTCAACAAGCGCCATCACTTGCTGTCTTCCTTTTGGATCGAGACCTGCTGTCGGTTCATCCAATACCAACACCTTTGGATCCGTAATCAAAACTCCCGCTATCGCTACACGGCGCATTTGCCCCCCACTTAACTCAAATGGCGACCGGTCCAAAATGTCTTCGCTGAGGCCTACTTCTTCTAAGATGGCAGGCAGCCTTTCCTTCGCTTTTTCTACTTCCATTCCGAAATTGTGTGGGCCGAAGAGGATATCCTTTTCCACAGTCTCTTCAAACAATTGATGCTCTGGATATTGAAAGACCACCCCAACCTCTTTTCGAAGCTCCTTAATCTGGTTTGACTTTTTTTCAGCCAACGTGTATTCTCCGATTTGGATCTGACCTTCCGTCGGTCTGAGTAAGCCGTTTAGGTGCTGGAGTAGGGTCGATTTTCCTGAACCTGTATGGCCGACGATCGCAGAAAAACTCCCCGTCGGAATCGTCAAGCTAACTTCTTTTAAAGCCTGAAAAGAAAAGGGGCTGTTCGGTTGGTAGGTATAACTTACGTTTTTGAATTCAATTTCCATAACTGATCCACCAGTTCATGATAATGTAACGGCTCTTCAATTAGTTGTATGCCGTGTTGCTTCATCCCATCAGCTACCCGTGTCACAAATGGAACTTCTAATCCAATTTCAACTAGAGCACGGGTTTGTTTAAATATTTCTCGAGGCTTTCCACTCAACCATTTTTCACCTTGATTCATGACGATCATGCGATCTGCTAAAGCCGCTTCACTCAGGTCATGGGTAATATAAATGATTGTAATCTCTTGTTTTTCCCTTAATTCTTCAATCGTTTTCAATAACTCTTGCCGACCCATTGGATCTAGCATCGTCGTCGCTTCGTCAAAAATAATCACATCTGGCATGATCGCCAGAATCCCCGCAATCGCTACACGTTGCTTCTGTCCTCCAGACAATCGATGGGGTGCATGCTCCCTGTAATCATACATACCGACCAAATACAATGCCTCATCTACACGCTCTTTCATTTCTTCTCGTGGTACTCCAAGGTTTTCCAGGCCGAAAGCGACATCATCCATGACGGTGGTGCCAACAAATTGGTTCTCCGGATTCTGAAATACCATGCCTACTTTTTTCCGGATGTCCCAATACGTTTCCTCGTTTAACTCAGTTCCGCCCACAGTGACCTTACCTGATTTCGGGAGAAGCAACCCATTCATCAACTTAGCCGCAGTCGATTTACCTGAGCCATTATGACCGATGAGTGCCACCCATTCATTTTTATCGATGGACAGATCCAACTCACGAATCACATCGACCTGGTCATCTCCATATGCAAAACTGACTTGATTAAAATGAATCATCCGAGCTTCTCCTTCGGCAGTTGTCTGCGATAATCTATTGATAGTTTATCATAAAATCGGGTTGAACTATATTTTCTATAGATGAGAGTTGAAGCTAAGGTTGATCTGTCCGTCTGTTCAACGCAGTTAATTGGGTCTGTTCTGTTTGAGATAGATTATCAACGCATTGAGCCGAATCTCGACTAAACAAAAAAAGGGCTCAGTCCACCATCTTGGCCTCTGATTACCCTTTTTCCATCTAATCATTCAATTAGTCAACTAATTCAATAATCACCGTTTTTGCTCCGTCACCTTTACGCTCACCTAGTTTTAGGATTCGTGTGTAACCGCCTTGACGGTCTTCGTAACGGGGTGCAATATCTGAAAATAATTTTTGCAATGCTGTTTGTGACTCTTCTTCTTCTGTTTGTGCTTTATAGAGGAAAGAAGCTGCTTGTCGACGAGCATGTAGGTCACCGCGCTTGCCAAGTGTAATCATTTTCTCCACAACGGAACGAAGCTCTTTTGCTTTCGCTTCAGTTGTTTCAAGGCGTTCATGAACAATAAGATCCGTCGCAAGATTACGTAATAATGCTTGGCGTTGATCTGTTGGTCGGCCTAGTTTTCTAGCCATTCTCAAAACCTCCTTTGCTAAAAAGAGTTCTCGCTGTCTTGATTACTCGTCGTTACGTAGACCGAGGTTCAAATCATCCAATTTGTTCTTCACTTCATCCAATGATTTTCTTCCCAAGTTACGGACTTTCATCATGTCTTCTTCTGATTTTTGTGTTAGCTCTTGAACTGTATTGATTCCTGCGCGTTTCAAGCAGTTGTATGAACGAACAGAGAGATCCAATTCTTCGATGGTCATCTCTAACACTTTTTCTTTCTGATCTTCTTCTTTTTCTACCATGATTTCAGCATGTTGAGCTTCGTCAGTCATGTTGACGAATACGTTCAGATGCTCCGTGAAAACCTTTGCGCCCAAAGAAATAGCTTCTTCAGGTCGAATACTTCCATCTGTCCAAACATCAAGCGTCAACTTATCATAGTTTGCCGCTTGACCGACACGGGTATTTTCAACTTGGTAGGTCACTCGTTTCACTGGCGTAAAGATTGAATCAATTGGGATGACACCGATTGGTTGGTCTTCCCGCTTGTTGGCTTCCGCTCTACGGTAGCCACGACCTTTTTCAGCGAAAATTTTCATGGATAGACTTCCGTTACCTGTGATTGTCGCGATTTTTAGGTCTGGGTTCAATATCTCTACGTCACTGTCATGCTGAATATCGCTTGCGAAGACTTCACCTTCACCTGAAACTTCTAATTCCATTGTTTTTTCTTCTTCGGAATAGATTTTCAAAGCCAACTCTTTTAAGTTTAAAAGAATTGTGGTTACGTCTTCGTAAACATGTTCAATCGTCGAAAATTCGTGAAGGACGTTTTCGATTTGGACGGATGTCACCGCTGAACCAGGCAGCGAAGACAACAGGATCCGACGTAGGGAGTTCCCTACCGTAGTACCATATCCACGCTCTAACGGTTCAATGACAAACTTGCCAAATGTAGCATCATCACTACTTTCAATCGTTTCAACTTGCGGTTTTTCAATTTCGATCATTTACCCAAAACCCTCCTTCAAAACGTCGAAACACTCATACGGAAATAAACTCCGCGTACCTTTCCAACTCAGACTTCATACAATCTTCCGTCTGATTTGACCGTGCTAGCTTATTTCATCATCATATCCCATTATAGACGGGCTGACAACTTACTATACTATCCATTAAACACGACGACGTTTTGGTGGGCGGCAACCGTTGTGTGGAACTGGTGTAACGTCCACAATGGCAGTGATATCAAGACCAGCTGCTTGCAAAGAGCGAATCGCTGCTTCACGTCCAGCTCCAGGGCCTTTAACTGCAACTTCAACTGTTTTCATGCCGTTCTCTTGAGCTGATTTCGCCGCTACTTCTGCTGCCATTTGAGCTGCAAATGGAGTGGACTTCCGAGAGCCTTTAAAACCTAACGCTCCAGCACTGCTCCAGGCTACTGCATTTCCGGCTGTGTCTGTAATGGTCACAATCGTGTTATTGAACGTTGAACGAATGTGTGCCACACCAGACTCTATATTCTTTTTCACACGTTTTTTTCTGCGTGTTGTTTGGTTTTTAGCCATGATGCTTTTAACCTCCTTCAGTTACTTATTTTTTCTTGTTCGCGATCGTACGGCGTGGGCCTTTACGTGTACGAGAGTTGTTTTTCGTTTTCTGTCCACGAACAGGCAATCCACGACGATGGCGGATTCCACGGTAAGAACCAATTTCGATCAATCGTTTGATATTTAAAGAAGTTTCACGGCGAAGGTCACCCTCAACAGTGAAGTTCTCAATGTTTTTACGGATGCTTGACAATTCGTCTTCTGTCAAATCACGTACACGTGTATCTTCAGAAACGCCGGACTCTTTCAAAACTTCTTGTGCTGTAGATTTTCCGATTCCATAGATATAAGTTAACGCGATGACTACACGTTTGTCACGTGGTACGTCAACTCCTGCAATACGAGCCATTAGTGGATGGCACCTCCTTTTGATTATCCTTGTTTTTGTTTGTGTTTCGGATTATCACAAATCACCATAACTTTTCCTTTACGGCGGATAACTTTACATTTTTCACAAATAGGTTTAACTGACGGTCTTACCTTCATGATCTTACCTCCTTTTAGATCGGAGTCTTCATTTATTTATAACGATAAGTGATTCGTCCTCTTGATAAATCGTACGGTGACATTTCTACCGTCACTTTATCACCGGGTAAGATTCGGATATAGTGCATACGGATCTTACCAGAAACATGGGCAAGGATTTCATGTCCATTTTCCAACTCTACCTTAAACATTGCGTTCGGTAAAGTTTCTTGGACCGTTCCTTCCATTTCGATTACATCGTCTTTAGCCATTGAGAGAATCTCCCTTCTTCCAATCTGCCAATGTTTCATTAACAAATTTCGATATTGCGAATCGGAGCTTACCATTTGTTACTCGGTTTGTTTCCCGCAAGCTTTTTTCGACTTCTGGGGAAACATGATCGAGCAGCTCCACATGGTGAAGATTTTTCTTTTTCGGTCGGTCAAATTTCCTTTTGTCACCATCAGCCAACATGACGAACTTATCATCGATGATTTCAATAATAATCGCATACTGACTCAGTTCACGGCCCCGTTTGATTTGGACAAACTGGCCTATTCTAGGACTTCCCGATTCTCCATCGCTCAATCACAATCACCTTCACTTAACTTAAGCTTTTGTTAAAATTTCATAACCATCTTCTGTAACAGCAATCGTATGTTCAAAGTGAGCACAGTTTTTACCATCTTCCGTAACGACCGTCCAACCGTCCTTCAACGTCCGGACATAGCGCTCGCCTACGTTGACCATCGGCTCGATTGCCAGGACCATACCTTTTTTCAGTCGTGGTCCCTTATTCGGTAAACCGAAGTTTGATATATGTGGGTCTTCATGGAGATCTTGGCCAATCCCATGCCCGCCATATTCTCTGACGATGGTATAGCCATATGGCTCAACATACGATTGAATGGCATGTGAAATATCGGTCAGACGTTTTCCAGGAGCGACTTCTTTTAATCCTTCAAACAAGGATGCTTCCGTGACTTCAAGGAGTTTTTGGGTCTCTTCATCAATTTCACCGACCGGATATGTCCATGCGGAATCACCGTGATAGCCTTTGTATTCGGCTCCGATGTCCAATGTCACAATATCTCCGTTGTTGAGTGTGCGATTACCTGGAATCCCATGAACCAGCTCTTCATTGACAGAAACACAGATACTCCCTTTAAAACCATTATATCCTTTAAAGGATGGTCGTGCATCCTTGCTGCGTATAAACTTCTCCGCAATGTCATCTAATTGTTTTGTCGTCACACCAGGTTTGATATGCTTTTGCATCTCTTGGTGTGTCAGACCAACAATTCTTCCCGCTTCCCGCATGAGGTCAATCTCACGCGGTGTTTTAGAAATTATCATTTATGCCAAGCCTCCGATAGTATCATCGATTTGCTTGAAAACCTGATCGATTTCTTGGTCACCGTCAATGTCGACGAGGTAACCTTTATCTTCGTAAAAGTCCAATAAAGGCTGGGTTTGTTCCATGTTTACGTCAAGACGATTCTTGACCGTTTCCGGTTGGTCGTCTTCACGCTGAATCAATTCCGTACCATCATTGTCGCAAATGCCTGGCTCTTTCGGTGGATTAAATTCAACATGGTACGTTGCTCCACATGTCGGGCAAATGCGTCGTCCGGTCAGACGTTCGACTAATTTGTCTGTTGGCACTTGAACATTCAACACGTAATCGAGTTTTGTATTCAACTCATCCAACAGGTTTTCCAATGCTTCCGCTTGCGCTACTGTACGAGGGAAGCCATCCAACAGAAAACCTTTTTGACAATCATCTTTCGCTAACCGTTCTTTGACGATCCCGATCGTCACTTCATCCGGAACCAATTCCCCTTTATCCATATACGTTTTTGCTTCTTTTCCTAATGGTGTTCCTTCTTTGATCGCAGAACGGAACATATCTCCAGTTGAAATATGAGGGATTGCATATTTTTCTACGATTTTTTCTGCTTGGGTTCCTTTACCGGCACCAGGCAAGCCCATCAAAATTAGATTCATATCTTTCCCCTCGCTCTCACATTCTACCGACGATTTATTTGATAAATCCTCTGTAGTGTCGTTTTACCAACTGGCTTTCCAACTGTTTCATCGTATTCAGAGCAACACCGACAACAATCAGTAAGCTCGTTCCGCCGATTTGAACAGCTGCTGGCAGATTGGCGATGCTTCCCAAGATAATCGGGAAAATCGAAACGACAGCCAAGAACAATGCCCCTACAAACGTCAAACGATAAATGACTCGCGTCAAGTACGTTTCGGTGTTTTTACCCGGACGGATTCCAGGTACATAGCCACCTTGCTTTTGTAGGTTCTCTGCCATTTGCTCAGGATTCACTTGAACAAATGTGTAGAAATACGTAAAGGCAATGATCAAACCGACGTATATAACCATGCCAATTGGTTGGGTATAATCAAATATATATTGAACCGTTGAGGCAAACTGATTACCTTCAAAGAATCCTGCTACGGTCTGAGGTGCGATTACAAATGAGATTGCAAAGATAATCGGAATGACCCCTGCCGCATTTACTTTCAATGGTAAATGTGCGGAATGTCCTCCAACAGGTGAGCGGTTCACTGTACGCTTAGCGTATTGGATTGGTATTTTACGCAATGCTTGTTGGATGAAAATGACACCCACGATGACTGCGATGACAACCAATAGAATAATCGCCAAGATCGCCAGGTTAATGAATAACTGATCGCCTGCACCTGAAATGAATTGTTCATATAATTGGTTCAAGGCATTCGGGAAACCAGCGATAATCCCTGCGAAAATGAGGATTGAGATCCCGTTTCCGACACCATACTCCGTAATCTGCTCTCCTAACCACATCAAGAATGTTGTACCGCCTGTCAGGACGACTGCGATGACGAAATAAGTCATGATATTCGGATTGCTGATCAATGACCCACCTGTCATGGCATTAAAACCGACAGACATACCAATCCCTTGAAGGAAAGCAAGAGCAACTGTTCCATAACGCGTAACTTGAGTCAGTTTCTTTCTTCCTTGTTCACCTTGTTTACGCCATTCGGTAAACTTCGGTACGACATCCATTTGAAGTAGCTGCATAATGATCATTGCGGTGATGTATGGAAATACACCCATCGCAAAAATCGAGAACTGACTTAATGCGCCCCCTCCAAATGTATCAATGAAGCCAAACGCGTTGACTTCATTCATCATCGTCATCGCATCCTTATCCGTAAACGGAACCGGTATGAATGTTCCTAAGCGAAAAACGATGAGGACGCCCAAGGTGAAAAGGATTTTCCGACGAATGTCAGCTACGCGAAACATATTGATAAATGTGCTGAACATTAGATCACCTCAGTTTGACCGCCTGCAGCTTCAATTGCCTCTTTCGCTGAAGCAGAAAACTTGTGCGCTTTAACAGTCAATTTTTTATCTAAGCTACCATTGCCTAGAACTTTGACGCCTGCTTTCAACTTGCTGACAACGCCTTCTTCCACTAGAAGTTCAGGAGTGACCTCCGTACCTTCATCAAAACGGTTCAATGTTTCCAAGTTTACGATTGAAAATTCTGTACGATGAATATTCGTAAAACCACGTTTCGGCAAACGCTGGAATAATGGCATTTGGCCACCTTCAAATCCTGGACGTACTCCGCCGCCTGAACGTGCTTTTTGGCCTTTATGTCCACGACCTGACGTTTTTCCGTTTCCTGTAGCCATGCCGCGCCCTACACGGTTTCTTCTCTTACGTGGTCTACCTTTCAATTCATGAAGTTTCATTCGAGCACCTCCTCTTCATTAAATCTTGTTATTTCTCATCTACTTGAACAAGATGGGATACTTTATTGATCATTCCACGAACAACCGGTGTATCCTCGTGAACGACTGTTTGATGTCTTTTTTTCAGACCCAGTGCTTCGACAGTTTTACGCTGATCTTGTTTGCTTCCAATGACACTCCGTGTGAGGGTTATTTCTAATTGTTTAGCCATGTAAATCCCTCCTTATCCTCTCAGTTCCTCGACTGACTTACCACGTAATTTTGCTACTTCTTCTGCAGTTTTCAGTTCTTTTAGTCCTTGAATTGTTCCACGAACCATGTTGATTGGTGTATTTGAACCCAATGATTTAGAAAGGATATCTCCTATACCAGCAAGTTCCAATACAGCACGGACTGGTCCGCCAGCAATAACCCCGGTACCTTCAGCAGCAGGCTTCAATAGGACGTTTCCTGCGCCGATTTGTCCATGAATTTCATGAGGAATCGTTG
The DNA here is from genome assembly GCA_937958375.1 of uncultured Bacillaceae bacterium. GTDB lineage: Bacteria > Bacillota > Bacilli > Bacillales > Alkalibacillaceae > Allobacillus. Next base: position 8,785 of record CALGNY010000130.1, on the reverse strand, counting down.
TTCCGATGATCGGTACGCGAATCATATTTTTCTTGCCGTCTTCAATTGCTTTCTTGATTGCATCAGGAACTTCCTGTGCTTTCCCAGTACCATAGCCGACATGGCCATTTTTATCTCCTACCACAACTAATGCTGTGAAACGGAAACGACGACCACCTTTCACAACTTTAGCTACACGGTTTACGGTTACTACACGTTCTTCGATATCTAGTTTGCTTGCATCAATTGGTTGAGCCAATTCATTTCCCTCCTTTGTCGTTCAATTAAAATTCCAATCCGTTTTCACGGGCTGCATCCGCTAACGCTTTGACGCGGCCATGGTATAAGTAACCTCCACGGTCAAACACCACGGATTTGACGTTTTCACTCACCGCACGCTTTGCGATCAATTCGCCAACCTGTTTGGCAGCTTCAACATTGCCTGTTGTATCCAGATTAAGTTCAGAATCGACAGTAGAAGCACTAGCGATAGTTTTACCTTCTAGATCATCGATTAACTGAGCATAAATGTGTTTATTTGAACGATATACACTCAAACGCGGACGCTCTGCAGTACCGGATAGGTTACGGCGTACACGTTGGTGACGCTTCTTACGAGTCGCATTTTTATCCTGCTTCGTAATCATTTTTCGTCACTCCTTTCTGTCTCTTAACGGATGTTATTTCGCAGTTTTACCTTCTTTACGACGTACATATTCATCTTCATAACGAATCCCTTTGCCTTTATAAGGTTCAGGTGTACGGATCGCACGAATGTTAGCCGCTGTTGCGCCTACTTTTTCTTTGTCGATTCCTTTGACGACAACTCTTGTGTTCGTCGGGCATTCGATTTCAATGCCTTCCATCGGATCGATTTCGACTGGGTGGGAATATCCAGCGTTTACGACTAGTTTCTTCCCTTGCATTTGTGCACGGTACCCAACACCACTGATTTCTAGTGCTTTCTCAAACCCTTTGGAAACACCTTCAACCATGTTGGCTACGATGCTTCGTGTCGTTCCATGCAATGAACGATGCAATTTATTGTCACTCGGACGTTCGACAACGACCTGGTTATCATTTACGTTGACTTTCATATCTTCGTGGATTTCACGAGATAGTTCACCTTTTGGTCCTTTGACTGATACAGTCAGACCGTCCACTTTAACCTCTACACCTTCTGGTAGATCGAGTGGTCTTAAACCAATACGAGACATTCATTCCACCTCCTGACTTACTGTTTCTATTACCAAACGTATGCTAAGACTTCGCCGCCGACTGCTTGCCTGCGAGCTTCTTTATCCGTTAAAACACCTTTTGAAGTTGAAACCACAGCGATTCCAAGGCCATTCAATACGCGAGGAAGCTCATCTGCTTTCGCATAGACACGTAGACCTGGTTTGCTGATTCGTTTAATGCCTGTGATGACACGTTCGTTATCTTGGCCATATTTTAAGAACAAGCGCAAAACACCTTGTTTATTATCTTCAATGAATTCGTAGTCACGAATGAAACCTTCTTGTTTCAAAATATCGACGATTTCTCTTTTCAAAGTAGAAGCCGGAACTTCCAACTGACTATGGCGTGCTACGTTAGCGTTCCGAATACGAGTCAATAGATCTGCAATTGGATCTGTCATTGCCATAACTTTTTACCTCCTTCCCTACAATGGGGTTTACCAGCTAGCTTTTTTGACACCAGGAATTTGTCCTGCGTGTGCTAAATCACGGAAACAAATACGGCATAGCTTGAATTTACGGATTACTGAGTGTGGACGTCCACATCGTTGACAACGTGTATATTCACGTACTGGGTATTTTTGTTTACGTTGTTGTTTGACAACCATTGATTTTTTAGCCACGAATTACCCTCCTTTTTTCGTTCACGTTATTGTTTGAACGGCATTCCTAATTGCGTAAGAAGTTCACGGGCTTCTTCATCTGTTTCAGCAGTGGTCACAATTACGATATCCATTCCACGAACTTTATTCACTTTATCGTAATCAATTTCTGGGAAGATCAATTGTTCTTTGACACCTAGTGTATAGTTACCTCGTCCGTCAAATGCTTTATTGGAGATTCCTCGGAAGTCACGCACACGTGGCAAGGAAACAGCGATTAGCTTTTCAAGGAAGTCGTACATGCGCTCTCCTCGAAGCGTTACCTTGGCACCGATTGGCATACCTTCACGCAAACGGAAACCTGCAATTGATTTTTTCGCACGAGTGATTGTTGGTTTTTGACCTGATAGAGTCGCTAGTTCTTCAACCGCATTGTCTAATGCTTTTGAGTTTTGAACCGCATCACCGACACCCATGTTGATCACGATTTTCTCAACTTTAGGTGCTTGCATTACTGAACTATAGTTGAACTTTTCAACCAAACCAGAAACGATATCTTCTTTATACTTTCTTTTCAATTCATTCATTCTGTAGCCCTCCTTTCGACGCTAGACTATTTATCTAAAGCTTCGCCCGATTTCTTGGCAATCCGAATTTTTTTGCCATCTTTCACTTCGTATCCTACACGAGTTGGCTCGCCGCTTTTCGGATCGATTGGCATCACGTTGGACACGTGAATGGGTGCTTCGATTGTCAAAATTCCACCTTGCGGGTTATCTTGAGAAGGCTGTGCGTGTTTTTTGACATAGTTAACACCTTCAACCAAAACACGTTCTTTCTTCGGATAAGCTTCTAAAATGGTACCTTCTTTTCCTTTGTCTTTTCCTGAAATTACGAGTACTTTATCGCCTTTCTTTACATGCATGAATCGTGCACCTCCCTTGAAGGCTCAAATTTCAAATTATATTACTTCTGGGGCAAGAGAAACAATCTTCATAAATTTATTGTCACGTAGTTCACGAGCAACCGGTCCAAAAATACGTGTTCCGCGAGGACTCTTATCATCACGTACGATTACTGCTGCGTTTTCATCGAATCGGATGTAAGATCCATCCTTACGGCGAACACCGCTTTTTGAACGTACAATAACAGCTCTGACTACTTCACCTTTTTTGACAACGCCACCTGGTGTTGCATGTTTAACGGAACAAACGATGACATCACCAATATTCGCAGTCTTACGGCCTGAACCGCCAAGGACTTTGATCGCTTGAACTTCTCTGGCACCGGAGTTATCTGCTACTTTCAAACGGCTTTCCTGTTGTATCATATCATTCAAACCTCCCTTCGGAATCCATCCGAACGATTATATAATTACGGCTTCTTCTGTTACTTCAACGAGACGGAAACGTTTTGTTTTGGATAACGGGCGCGTTTCCATGATTTTTACGATGTCACCAGTTTTAGCTTGGTTGTTCTCATCGTGTGTTTTGAATTTCTTAGAGTACTTAACACGTTTTCCATACAAGGGATGGAATTTATACGTTTCGACCACGACTGTGATCGTTTTATCAGCTTTATCTGATACGACACGACCGGAATAAATTTTACGGTTATTACGTTCACTCATTTGAGGTTGACCTCCTCTCGATTATCAATTATTGACGCCGATTTCTCTTTCGCGAATAACTGTTTTCATACGAGCAATCGTTCTTTTCACTTCACGGATACGTACTGTGTTTTCCAGTTGTCCGGTTGCTAGTTGAAAGCGTAGGTTAAACAGTTCTTCTTTTAAAGATTTCACTTTTTGTTCGATTTCGGCAGTGGTTAGTTCTCTGATTTCATTAGCTTTCATTGCTTTCACCACCAATTTCTTCACGTTTTACAAACTTAGTGCGGATTGGAAGCTTATGAGACGCTAGACGAAGTGCTTCACGAGCGACTTCTTCTTCTACACCTGCCACTTCAAATAGGATTTTCCCTGGTTTGACGACTGCGACATAGGATTCAGGAGAACCTTTACCGGAACCCATACGAACCTCAAGGGGTTTTGCAGTTTTCGGACGGTCTGGGAAAATTTTAATCCATACTTTACCGCCACGTTTCATATAACGAGTCATTGCAATACGAGCAGCCTCGATTTGACGACTAGTGATCCAAGCTCCTTCAAGGGCTTGAAGTCCATACTCACCAAATGCGACTTCTGTTCCGCCTTTTGCACGGCCTTTCAAGTTTACGTTGTGTGGTTTACGATATTTAACACGTTTTGGCATTAACATATTGCTGTTCCCCCTTCCTTAGTTTTCGTTTTTGGTTGGAAGGATTTCACCGCGATAGATCCACACTTTGACACCAAGTTTTCCATACGTAGTGTCTGCTTCTGCAGTTCCGAAATCAATATCTGCACGAAGCGTGTGAAGTGGTACGGTACCTTCACTGTAGTATTCGGCACGAGCGATGTCCGCTCCACCTAGACGACCGGAAACCTGTGTTTTGATCCCTTTCGCTCCTGCACGCATAGCGCGTTGGATCGACTGCTTTTGAACACGACGGAATGATACACGGTTTTCCAATTGACGAGCAATATTTTGAGCAACTAGTGTTGCATCCAAGTCTGGTTTCTTAACTTCCACAATGTTGATGTGGACTTTTTTGTCAGTCATGTTGCTTAGCTTTGTACGTAAAGCTTCTACTTCGGAACCACCTTTACCAATCACCATTCCTGGTTTTGATGTGTGGATAGAAATATTCACTCGATTTGCTGCTCTTTCAATTTCTACATTTGAAACAGATGCTTCTGCTAAGCGTTCTTCAATATAATCACGGATCATGATGTCTTCATGCAATAGATCTGCGTAATCTTTCTCAGCAAACCATTTGGAATCCCAATCACGGATGATTCCTACACGAAGACCATGAGGATTGATTTTTTGACCCACGAACTATCCCTCCTTCTGTTCTGTTACCACAACGGTAATGTGGCTGGTACGTTTGTTAATTTGTGTTGCACGTCCTTGAGCACGCGGACGGAATCTTTTCAATGTGACACCTTCGTTTACATAAGCTTCGGAAACGACTAAAGCGTCTGTATCCATTTCGTAGTTGTGCTCTGCGTTGGAAATAGCAGAATTCAATACTTTTTCCACGATCGGTGAAGCTGCGCGATTGGTATGTTTAAGAATCGCCAATGCTTCGCCTGCTTTTTTTCCTCGAATTAAATCAACGACTAAGCGAGCTTTACGAGGAGCGATACGGACTGTTTTAGCTACGGCTTTAGCTTGTTGCATCATGCAAACCTCCTCTCAACTAGCGTTTTGTTTTCTTATCGTCACCGGCATGACCTCTGTACGTACGGGATGGTGCAAACTCTCCAAGTTTGTGACCAACCATATCTTCCGTTACATAAACAGGTACATGTTTACGTCCGTCATAAACCGCAAAAGTGTGACCTACGAAGTGCGGGAAGATGGTAGAACGTCGAGACCACGTCTTGATCACTTGCTTTTTATTGTTATTGTCCATTTCTTCAACTTTTTTCAACAGATGATCATCTGCGAAAGGTCCTTTTTTCAAACTACGACCCATGAATAAACCTCCCTTCGTGACTAAGCAACTAGTTCGATCGGTTGCTTCTCATCGTTATTTTTTACGACGACGCACGATATATTTGTCTGAAGCTTTGTTACGCTGACGTGTTTTGAGACCCAATGTTGGTTTACCCCAAGGTGATACTGGAGATGGCATACCAATTGGTGCACGTCCTTCCCCACCACCGTGTGGGTGATCGCTTGGGTTCATGACTGAACCACGTACAGTTGGGCGAACGCCTTTCCAACGACTGCGTCCAGCTTTACCAACGCGAGTTAGCTCATGTTCAATGTTTCCGACTTGGCCGACTGTCGCACGGCAAGTTCCAAGAATCATTCTCGTTTCACCGGATGACAAACGAACAAGTACGTATTTATCATCTTCACGTCCAAGAATTTGTGCTTGTGAACCGGCAGAACGAACAAGCTGTCCGCCACGTCCAGGTTTCAATTCTACGTTGTGAATGGTCGTACCTACTGGCATTTTGTTCAATGGTAGGGCGTTACCTACTTTGATGTCAGCATTTTCGCCTGACATGACCTCATGTCCTACTTTAAGTCCTTTTGGTGCAAGAATATATCTCTTTTCACCATCTGCATAATGGATTAATGCAATGTTTGCTGAGCGGTTTGGATCGTACTCGATTGTAGCAACGCGGCCTGGTATACCATCTTTGTTGCGTCGAAAATCGACCAAACGGTATTGGCGCTTGTGTCCACCGCCTTGATGACGAACCGTCATTCTCCCTTGGTTGTTACGTCCAGCTCTTTTCTTAAGCGGAGCCAAAAGAGATTTTTCTGGTGTGGTAGCCGTAATTTCTTCGTTCATCAACGTACTCATATTACGACGACCGTTACTTGTCGGTTTATATCTTTTAATCGCCATCATTTTTCCCTCCTTCTGATTTTGGTTTAATCAATTAGGCACCTTCAAAGAAATCTAGATCTTTACTGTCTTCAGACAAAGTTACGACTGCTTTTTTCGTGTCTGCACGATAGCCTCCGTAACGACCCATTCTTCTGAACTTACCTTTTTTGTTTGCTGTATTCACTTTCACGACTTCAACGTCGAAAATCAATTCAACTGCATGCTTGATTTCTGTTTTATTCGCTTTTGGCGATACTTCAAATGTGTACTTTTTATCAGCCATCAGATCTGCAGAGTGCTCTGTGATTACCGGGCGCTTAATGATATCTCTTGGGTCTTTCATTATGCAAGCACCTCCCCTGCTTTTTCCGCTGCTTCTTTCGTAATCAGAAGCGTGTCATGCTTGATCAAATCAAGTACGTTCAATTGGTCAACGGTCAAAACGCTAACCTGTTGCAAGTTGTTTGCAGAACGAACGACATTTTCGTTTTCTTCTGTCGTAACAATCAATGCTTTTGCATCTACATTCAAGTTGCCTAGTAGATTGACGATTTCTTTCGTTTTTGGCGCTTCGAAATTCAAGTCTTCCAATACATAAATCGTCTCGTCGACGACTTTGGAAGCCAATGCAGAGCGAAGTGCTAAACGACGTACTTTCTTAGGCAATTTCGTGCTATAACTTCTCGGAGTTGGACCAAACACAGTTCCGCCGCCAACCCACTGTGGGGAACGAATGGAACCTTGACGCGCACGGCCAGTCCCTTTTTGACGCCACGGTTTGCGGCCTCCTCCTCTAACTTCAGAACGGTTCTTGACTTTATGCGTACCTTGACGCAAAGAAGCTTGCTGTTTCAATACAGCATCATGAAGAACAGTTTCATTTGGTTCGATACCAAATACGCTATCTGCAAGCTCGACATCGCCAACTTGAGATCCCGCTTGGTTGTATAGTGCTACCTTAGGCATGACATTTCCTCCCTTCGTCGTTTATTTGTTACGCCTGATCTGCACCAGAAATTTTCACGTAAGATTTTTTAGGACCTGGAACATTCCCTTTAATAAGGATCAAATTGTTTTCAGCATCCACTTTCACAACTTCCAAATTCTGAATCGTTACAGTTTCTTGACCCATTTGTCCTGGAAGCTTTTTGCCTTTGAATACACGCATTGGATCAACAGCACCTAATGTACCCGGTCCGCGGTGATAGTGGGAACCGTGTGTCATTGGTCCACGCGCTTGGTTGTGACGCTTAATGGCACCCTGGAAACCTTTCCCTTTTGATGTACCAGTCACGTTCACTTTTTCCCCTGCTTCGAAAATATCCACACTTAGATCTTGACCTACTTCATAATCGTCAAGATTTACGTTACGGATTTCGCGAACGAAGCGCTTAGGGTTTGTGTTCGCTTTTTCAGCATGGCCTTTTTCAGCTTTGTTCGCACGGCTTTCTTTTTTCTCAGTAAAACCGACTTGAATCGCTGTGTAGCCATCGTTTTCTTCTGTTTTCTTTTGAAGGACAACATTACCTTCAGCTTGAATGACAGTAACAGGAACTAATTCACCGTTTTCTGCAAAAAGCTGAGTCATGCCGACCTTGCGTCCTAAGATTCCTTTCGCCATCCGTTACACCTCCTAATGGTTTATAATTTGATTTCGATATCTACGCCAGATGGTAAATCTAAACGCATCAATGAATCCACAGTTTGTGGAGTTGGGCTCAAAATGTCGATCAACCGTTTATGTGTGCGCATTTCAAATTGCTCACGAGCATCTTTGTATTTGTGAACAGCACGCAGAACGGTATAAACAGCACGCTCTGTCGGAAGTGGTACTGGACCAGAAACATCCGCACCTGAACGTTTTGCCGTCTCAACAATCTTCTCAGCTGACTGATCTAACACACGATGATCATAAGCCTTTAAACGAATACGTATTTTTTCATTTGCCATTACTTTCCCTCCTTTTCGCCTATATTAAAACAGACATACTCTGCGAAAATTTCCTCAACACTCGCCATGGCAAAGGGGCCGGGTGTTTCAGCAACCTTCCGCTTCATCGCCTTAGTTTTATTGCAACATTACTAATTATAAAGAATTCAAGCCCTCAATGCAAGGGAAATCTAGAATTCTTTCTGTTGCAAATACCTTTGTTATTATACAGAGGTCATCCATTGATTTCAAGGGATTTGACATAGAAATTAGAGGAAAATTTTGTTCGTAGATATGTTGGGTGGTTTGTTTGGTTTTTGGGTGGAAAAGTAGGGTTGTTTGCAGTAGACGCTTAAATATGACGAACAGTGTTAATTATGTAGATCCATGTCTATCTTATTTGCATTCTCTCGTCTATTAAGTGGTCCGTGCCCGGCAAATATTAGATTATTTTATGAGCGCTATCTAATTTTATGTTACCTCTAGTGAGATATATGCGACCACTCTCCATGTTTATGCGATCTTCAGCTAGATATATGTGTCCGCTCCTCTAATTTATGTGACCTTCCGAGAAATATATGT
>CALGNY010000129.1 GCA_937958375.1 uncultured Bacillaceae bacterium | reverse complement strand
TTTGGATAAAAAAATCGTATGAATGTCGCTGACAACACACCAAGTCGTCAATTTACTTCTTATAATAACTTTGCCATATAATACTCATCAACATAGTCACCGTTAATCAGCAATGAATTCCTTTTTGTTCCTTCGATTTCAAAACCCATTTTTTCATAAAGCGAAACAGCACTTTGGTTTTCAGTGACTACGGTTAATTCTAGCCGTTGAATACCATGTTTCGTAGCCCATTGTTTTAAAAACACAAATAGCTTTTTACCGATTCCACGACCTCGATAATCATGATGGATACCGACTACAAGATAAGCGGAATGCCTGTTTCTTCTCGCTTTTCCACCCATAGCAAATAGGTAACCGACGAGTTGGTTATTTTCTTCGGCAACGATAATGGTTGAGTTTTCGTCTAGATTCTGAATCATTTCTAGCTGTTTGTCAGGTGTTCCACCCCGTTCGCCAGGTTCCCAAAGCATATAATTCGAGGTTTGCTCAACAGCTTCCAGCAAACGTGAAAATGCCAGATAATCAGAATCCTTGATTTCACGGATGTTCATCGTTATTTCTCTCCCGGCCCATTAGTTTAAAAGCGCCTTCCCTTTTTGTGTATTTGCAAAGTGGGTCTTCGCAATTTCGTTCAAAAATGCCTCACCGTTCTGTTTGATCAGCTTTGCAATTTGCTTGTCGACAATATTGGAAGCACCTTTTTGAATTGAGAAGCCAACCCTTTCAGAGATGCGATCGATCTCTTGTAAAAATCGATAGCGTGCTAACATCGAAGCAGCAGCAACCGGAGTCGAATAACTTTCAGCTTTCGTCATGAATGTCAAATCATCAAAAGACCCCTCACCAGTTTCCCGGACGGCTTTATGAAAAGTTGCCGGTTCGCAAAACTGATCGACGACCGTTCCTTCGAAGGATTCACCACTATCTAGTTTATTGCGAACATTCTTAATGGCATGGTGGTGCATCCAGGCTTTCATTTTCACTTGTGACCAGCCTTTAGTCTTCAATTGGTTATATCGCTGGTTATCCAGAACGACAGAGCTATAGACGATGTCGGTCAGCAAAACATCTTTCATGACCGAGCGAATGGTTTCATCTGACATCGCTTTGGAATCACGGACACCCAGTTCACGAAGGAGCTCTTGCTGCTTCGAGGTCGCAAATACACAGGCCACCGTGATGGGACCAAAATAATCTCCCGTTCCAGCCTCGTCCGAACCCATATGTGCATCTGTCAAAAAAGTGGGAAGTGCAGATTTAGGTTTTGGTTTTTTCGCCGACGAGGTAGGTTTTCCCCACTGACTGGCTAGTTTTTCTGCATCATTGCCTTGGAACATGACTTTTCCGGATTGATAGGCTGTAATTGTACACCCATTCACTTTTGCTGCAAACTGGGCATGAGGTGGTGTTTTTGGTAAGAGGTGTGGCTGATATGTATTTTTAATTTTTTCGATTGTCTGTTGATTTAGTTTTAAAACGGCATGCGCCATAGAGAATTCTCCTTATTTCAACGATTTGATTTTTTCTTGTCTAGTATATCATGTGCAGTTGAGCCGTGCAGTGGACAAATGTGCTTTCCAATCGATGTCTAAACATGTTACTATATGGAGTAGATTAATGGGGAGGGGGCTACTTTATGGATGGTTCTGACAAGTCGAGAATAACAGTGGAGATTCATCATAAAAAATACACCATTGTTGGCCAGGAATCTTCAGAACATATCAAAATGGTAGCGAGCTTGGTCGATCAGAAAATGGATGAGATTCAATATGCAAAACCTTCATTGGATACATCCCAATTAGCTGTTTTGACAGCCTTAAATACAATGAATGATTATCTGAAACTCAAACAAGAACATAACGAACTATTAAACCGCATAAAACGTGGGGATAGACGGAAAGAGGATCGAAAGTAAGATGCTGGACATTATATTATTGATTTTACTCATATTTGGATTTTTACTCGGTTTAAAACGAGGACTCGTCATGCAAGTGCTCCATCTCGCTGGATTTATCGTTGCTTTCGTCGTTTCCGTTTTATATTACAAGCAGCTAGCAGAACTGATGGAATTATGGATTCCTTACCCGAATTTTTCTGATGAACATTTTTGGGGAGCGTTATTGAATTCATCTGTTCTCGAATTTTCTTTTTACAATGGGCTATCCTTCTTTGCCATTTTTGTCGTTGTGAAAATCTTGATGCAGATCATCGCTAACTTGTTGGATTTTGTTGCAAATTTACCGATTTTACATAGTGTGAATAATTTGCTCGGTGCAGTACTTGGCTTTATTGAAATGTATCTGATTCTGTTTGTGATTTTATTCATTTTATCGCTTGTATCGGTAGACGTCATTCAAAATCATATTCAAAATTCACTCATTGCCGGATTTATGATTGAACATACACCGATTTTGACGGAACAATTGAAAGAACGAATATTTCTTGAATGAATGATTGGAACAAGAGGTTTACTCCATCACGAGTTGGCCTCTTTTCTTTTCAGTCAGAACTAGGATCAAAATGAATAGGAGTGCTCACGTTGAATAAAAAGAAAGTCATCAAACACTTGGAAACCATTGCGATCTATTTGGAGCTTAAGGGTGAAAATCCCTTTAAAATTGCGGCGTACCGTAAGGCAGCACAAGCTTTAGAGCGCACGGATCAATCGTTGGATGAAATTGAAGATTTCTCGAAATTGGATGGCATAGGCAAGGGTACGAATGCAGTCATTTTGGAATTCGTCGAAAAAGGTGAAACAGAGACTTTAAATGAGCTTGCCGAGGTAGTCCCAAAAGGTTTGATTCCTCTATTGGATGTGCAAGGTTTAGGTGGAAAAAAACTATCCAAACTATACAAAGAACTCGGCGTAATTGATGCCGTCACGTTACGGAAAGCGTGTGAAAATGGGGAAGTTGAAAAGCTGGCTGGTTTCGGAAAAAAATCGGTTGAAAAGATTTTGCAGGCGTTAGATGATGTCGGCAAAAGACCCGAACGGTTACCGATCTCAGATGTATTGACGATTCCTCAAGTGATTGAAAGAGAATTGGACCAGATCGAAGGAATCGTGACCTATTCGATTGCAGGAAGCATGAGACGACTTCGGGAAACGATCAAAGACTTGGACTATATCATTGCCACGAACGACCCGAAAAAAGTATCTGATCAGCTTGTCGAGTTAGCGATGGTCAAAGAGGTCGTTGCACACGGAGAGACGAAAGTCACCGTCATCGTCGAAGGAAAATGGGATCTGTCTGTCGATTTTCGTTTAGTCGAACCACATGAATTCATGACGACCTTGCATCATTTTACGGGATCAAAAGACCATAACGTAGAAATGAGGCGTCTGGCTAAGCAGAAAGGTTTGAAAATTAGTGAATACGGAATCGAGGATGAGGAAACGGGAGAAATCCATACCTTTGATTCGGAAGAAGGTTTTTTCAAATTCCTCGACGTACCATACCTACCACCCGAAGTGCGTGAAACGGGAGAAGAAGTAGCCGTCCAACAATCACCTCAATTAGTTGAATTGACCGATATAAAAGGTGACCTTCACATGCATACCACCTGGAGTGATGGTGCGCAGTCAATTGAAGAAATGGTCAAGAAGAATATTGAAAAAGGCTACGAATTCATGGCGATTACCGATCACTCAAAATTCTTGCGGGTCGCAAATGGCTTGGACGAAACGCGCCTCCGACAACAACGTGAAAAAATTGATGAGGTCCAGGAGAAATATCCTGAGATTAAGATTTTTCATGGGGTTGAAATGGATATTTTGCCGAATGCGACATTGGACTTCTCGGATAAATTTTTAAAAGAATTGGACTTTGTGATTGCATCCATCCATTCGAGTTTTAATCAGTCAGAAGAACAAATCATGCAACGGATGCGTGCTGCAATGGAAAGCCCGTATGTAGATTTGATCGCTCACCCGACTGGTCGTTTGATCGGAAGACGGGAAGGCTATCCATTAATTATCGAAACATTTATTGATATGGCCGTCGAGACGAATACGATGATTGAATTAAATGCTAACCCGAATCGACTTGATTTACACTGGACACATTTGAGGGTGGCTCAAGAAAAAGGTGCACGGATTGCCATCAATACGGACGCGCATAGTTATCAAATGCTTGATGATATGGCGATTGGCGTGAAAGCGGCCAGAAAAGGTTGGATTAGCAAGGAGACTGTCGTCAATACATGGTCCCCCGATGAGCTGAGTGCTTATTTGAAGAAGAAAAAAGGTGAGTAATGATGGATCAAAAAATTTTAAAACAGCTTGAATTCCCTAAATTGATCGATCGGATTGTCGATAAAGCAGAAACCTCACTCGGAAAAGAGGCGATCGCCAAATTAAAACCATCGACGGATTTCGAGGAAGTCATCACACGCCAAAATGAGACCGATGAAGCGGTTCAGGTGCTTCGGCTTGAAGGACATATTCCACTTGGTGGGATTCATGATGTCCGGGCATCCATCAAACGGGCGAGCATCGGTGGCATGCTGAGTGCACATGAATTGCTGGAGATTTCAGATACACTCCGTGGAAGTAAGCGGGTAAAAAACTTCATCCAGGGTGTCGAGGAGGCTGACTTACCGATTCTTTTGGATTTGGTTGAACAGATTGAGACGCTGACACCATTGGAAAAAGAAATTAACCGAAGTATCGATCAAGATGCCAAAGTTGTCGATAGCGCATCATCCAAGTTACGGAGTGTCCGCAGTCAAATCCGCTCGCTAGAAAGCAGTGTTCGCGACCGTCTGGAAGGGTATACCCGATCCTCGAGCAGTAAATTATCGGATGCGATCGTTACCATTCGGAATGATCGTTATGTATTACCGGTCAAATCGGAGCATCGAGGGAGTTTCGGTGGAATAATCCATGATCAATCTGCTTCAGGCCAAACAGTGTTTATCGAACCTCAAGCAGTGGTAGAGCTGAACAACAAATTACAGCAAGCGCGAGTGGACGAACAACGTGAAATTGAGCGGATTTTGGTTCAGTTGACTGAATTGGTTCAACAAGACGTTGAGCCATTGGAGTTAAATATCAGTGTGCTGCGAAAAATTGATTATCT
>CALGNY010000128.1 GCA_937958375.1 uncultured Bacillaceae bacterium | reverse complement strand
TTTCTCGATTGGCCCAGCTCTAGTTGTCGGCTATGATTTGCTGTTCATATTTATTAATAGTGTCGTATACGGAATCATTTTTCTTAAAACCAATAACGTTTGGATGAGTGCTCTTTCACACTTTGCGGCGAATACATTGGCGATTTTCGCAATCTTATTCTTGTTTTGATGAATTGGAGTGTCATTAATGAGAGTTACCCTCTATCTTCTTATGGTCATCAGTGGTTTTGTACTATTGGTAGGATGCACTGAAAAATCATATGAAAATGACGAAGTTCTTGCAGAAGTGCGAGGTGAAGAAATCATAGCTGGAGACCTTCGCTTCTACTATAAAGTAGACATTCCAAATATGAAAGAAGCCTTGGAATTCAGAATGAAAGAAATACTAATTGTTCAAGAAGCAAAAAAGTCGGGAATGGATCTTTCTGATGAAGTCCGTCAACAGGTGGAATCATTCGGTCAGTACCCATCTTCAGGAGTGGAGACGGAACAAGCGGATGAAATTCGTGAATTGGCGGAGAGGCAGGCAGAGGAATTTAATATGGATCCTGAAGAGGTTTTTATCAAACGCCAAGAACTGCACATAGAAACGAGTGTTTATGTTAATGCGTTCATCATGCAAAAATTCGGTGAACCTCCAAAGGGAGCAGACCTTAAAGATCTTGAAAACTTTGACGAGAAAATCGATGAGTGGCTTGACCAATTAATTGAAAAAAATCAAGAGGAGATTGAGATCTATATTGACTGACACAATCTCCTGTAAAGAAATAATTTAGTAGACGTTATAACTCTGCCCGGTTTGCTTTCCGTTCACGCTTTTTCTGAAAGCTTTCGCTACTTGGCTGACAGAGACCGGCTCAAATCCTTGAAACGTATCACGGTGATCTTTAGAAGCTTCTGAAAAAACATTCGGACTGACACTATTGATTCGTAGCCCTCTCGGCAACTCAATCGCTGCTGACTTGACGAAACCCGTGATGGCTCCGTTCGCCATTGCAGATGATGTTCCCTTAGGAATAGGATCATCCATTAAAATGCCTGTCGTCAATGTGAAGCTTCCACCGTCATTCACATAATCAATCCCGATTAAGACAAGGTTGATTTGCCCTTTTAATTTGCTGTCAATACCGACCTGGTTCAACTCAGGGGTCAGTTCTTCCAAAGGGACAAACGGAGCGTCACCAGCCGTACTGATCACGGCATCAATTTTCCCAACAGTCTCAAACATTTCACGGATCTGCTCAGGCTTGGTCATATCGACTTTAACGTCCGCACCTTCTAAAGCAGCTCCGATGATTTCATGTTCGCTTTCTAATTCTTTTTTGACGGCTTGTCCTAACAAACCTGTCGATCCGATAAGTAGAATTTTCATATTTAAACCTCTCTTTATGGAAAGTTTCTATCTGTTATTTTAGCACAACTATATCCTATTGCTTTGTTCATTGGAAAGAATGATATAATCGATTAAAAATACGAAAGAAGAAATGCGTATGATGAGTGAAAATGATGTAATTAATTTGATAAAACAAGACCGATGGATGATGGACATTTTATTTGCGGTCAAGCAATTGGACCTACCCGATTGGTGGGTTTGCGCTGGCTTTGTTCGATCAAAGATTTGGGATGTGCTACATAAAAGAATAAGCCGAACACCAATCTCAGATATCGATGTAATTTATTTTGACCGAGAACATATGGACGAAACTATAGAAAAAGAATATGAATTGCATTTGAATCGTTTAGCTCCAAATCTTCCTTGGTCCGTAAAAAACCAAGCGAGAATGCACCAACGGAATCATGTGCAGCCATATCATTCATCCGTAGATGCCATATCGAAATTTCCAGAGACAGCGACTTCGATTGGCGTTCGATTGGATGAAGGTGGGGAACTTAGAATCGCGGCTCCGCACGGTATGAATGATTTAGTGAAATTAAAAGTGAACCCTACACCTTTTTTTAAAGAATCTAACGAACGGATGGAAATTTACCGGACGCGAATCAAGCAGAAGAATTGGCAACGAACCTGGAACCAATTAACAATCAATTTATATGAAAGGGAATAAGATTTAAAGAAAAAGATAGACACCCCTATCATGGAATGTCTATCTCGAAATTTTTTCTCGGTTTATTTCTTCCCACTAATTGTCACAAGCTTTTTCACCACAAAGTCATCGATCGCATGGTGTCCGCCTTCTTTTCCGAAACCGGATTGCTTGATTCCACCGAATGGTGCTTCGGCAACAGAAGGGAAGACTTCGTTGACGCCGACCATTCCGTATTCAAGTGATTCGGATACGCGGAAGCTGCGGTCTAAGTTTTCTGTAAAGAAGTAAGCGGCCAGGCCGTATTTCGTATCGTTGGCGGCTTTGATGGCTTCTTCTTCGGTTTTAAAGGTCTGAAGCGGGAGGAGTGGACCGAATGTTTCTTCGTTCATGATTTTCATATCTTCGGTGATGTTATCCAGCAAGGTCGGTTCAAAGAAGTAACCGTCATACTCTCCATCCCAAGTGGACCCTCCGCAAAGGATGCGTGCACCTTTATCCGTTGCATCGTTTAAATGATCCTTTACTTTTTCAATGCCGTTTTCATTAATCAGTGGTCCGATGTCCACGTTGTCGTCTTTTCCGTTGCCCACATTCAGCTCTTTGACTTTTTCCAAGAGCACTTTACTGAAATCATCTTTAATCGATTCTTGGACATAAACGCGATTGGCACAAATGCACGTTTGCCCAGCGTTTCTGAACTTGCTTGCCAAGGTCAAATCAGCTGCGGTCTCTAAGTCAGCGTCTTCGAAAACAAGGATCGGTGCGTGGCCACCTAATTCAAGCGAAACTTTCTTCAGTTGGTCGGCACTTTCGCGCATCAAGTATTTCCCGACTGCGGTCGATCCAGTAAACGTGATTTTACGTACCTTTTCGTTCGTCAAAAAGGCTTCGCCGATTTCTTGGGCTTTACCAGTCACGAGGTTGAATACGCCTTTCGGAAGACCAGCTTTCTCGAAAATTTTCGCAATCTCAATCGCAGAAAGTGGTGTTTCCATGGCTGGCTTCAAGACAACGGTACAACCAGCTGCCAAAGCAGGCCCACATTTCCGCGTAATCATCGATGCCGGAAAGTTCCATGGTGTAATCGCACCGACCACACCAACTGGTTGTGGCATAATGAACTGGCGGTTGCCTTCTCTGGATGCCGGAATCCATTCCCCATAAATTCGGTTCGCTTCCTCGGCATACCATTGCAAGAAACTGGCTGCCGATTTGATTTCGCCTTTTGCTTCTTTAAGCGGTTTTCCTTGTTCGGTCGTTAAAATTTCACCTAATCGATCGACGTCTTCCATCATCAGTTCATACGCCCGATATAAAATAGAGGAGCGTTTTCGTGGCGACATCTTCGACCATTCCGGAAAGGCAGCGTAGGCAGCCTCAACCGCATCTGTTGCATCATCAAAATCCCCGTTGGATACCTCCGTGAGTTTTTCCATGGTCGTCGGGTCATACACGACTTCCGTTTCACCTGATTTGGCGTCTTTCCATTCACCGTCAACAAAAATTCCTTTTGTGTTTGCATCAAAGGTTGTCATGGACATACCTCCTATCGCTTAATTGTCATCACCTGACCAAGCTGGCAACATTTTGTTCAATTTTTTATCTTCTCGGTAGCCTAAAACATACTCCGCTTGCATGATCGTATGAATTTCACGCGTTCCTTCATAGATGACCGGTGCTTTAGAATTACGTAGGTAACGCTCAACTGGATATTCACTAGAGTAGCCATATGCACCGTGGATTTGGACGGCATCATCCGCTGCTTGGTTGGCAAAATCACAGGCCTGCCATTTAGCAAGTGACGTTTCACGCGTGTTGCGTACGCCCTTATTTTTCAATTCCCCTGCACGGTACACGAGCAAACGACTCATCTGATAGCCGGCTTCCATTTTCGCGATCATTTGCTGGACGAGCTGGTGCTGTCCGATCGGTTTGCCGAATGTTTCACGCTCATGACAGTAGTTAACGCTTGCTTCGATACACGCTTGAATCAACCCGCACGCACCGGCAGCAACCGTGAATCTGCCATTATCCAACGCGGACATCGCAATTTTGAATCCTTCACCTTCTTGGCCAAGGAGATTTTCTTTCGGTACTTTAATGTTATCAAAAAAGATCTCACCTGTGTTACCCGCACGAATTCCAAGTTTTCCTTTGATCGCTTTGGAAGAAAAGCCTTCCATTGAGCGTTCAACGATAAATGCTGAAATCCCTGCATGTTTTTTATCCTTATTGTCCGTATAAGCGAACACAAGGAAGTTGTCGGCCACATCACATAGGGAAATCCACGTTTTTTGCCCGTTTAAAATGTAGTGGTCGCCATCTTTTTTTGCCGTCGTGGACATCGCTGCAACGTCAGAGCCTGCACCAGGTTCTGTCAGCCCAAACGCACCGATTTGTTCACCTTTCGCTTGCGGAACAAGGTATTTTTGCTTTTGCTCTTCATTGGCCCATTGCATGAGCGTCATGCTGTTTAGGCCCGTGTGCACGGAAACGGCTGTCCGGAATGTCGTGTCACCGCGTTCCAATTCCTCACAAACAATCGCCAGTGAGTTGTAGTCCATGCCACTTCCGCCGTATTCTTCTGGCACACAAACGCCCATCAAGCCAAGATCGGCAAGCTTTTTCCAAATGGCTGAATCAAAGCTTCCTTCGCGGTCCCATTCATCGATATATGGCATAATCTCTTTATCGACAAAGTCTCTTGCGGTTTGTCTCAACATTTTTTGTTCATCACTAAATTCAAAGTTCATTTTCCATTCCTCCTAGATAATTTGGTTATTTTTCATTTGTTCAATTTCTTCATTTGTATATCCGATTGCCTGCAAAATCTCATCGTTATTTTCACCGGGAGACGGGGGTGGTGTGTTGTACTTGACCGGTGTTTTCGATAGTTTTAACGGACTTCCGACGAGTCTGATGTCTCCCGCTACCGGGTGTTCTTGTTCAATAAACATCTGTCTTTCTTGAAGTTGCGGATCCTTCACAAGGTCATCCAGATTTTGAATCGGTCCACACGGGATGTTGTTCTGCCTGCAAACCTCTGTCCAGTGAGCGGTCGTTTCTTTTTTGAAAAGTTCATTTAATAGGCCGCTGATGTGTTCCCGATTTTCCACCCGTTTGGCATTTGTTTTAAAACGTTCGTCTTCGGCTAATTCCGGTTGACCGAGTAAGCTGACCAGACTCGCAAACTGGCGGTCATTCCCGACAGCGATGACGAGGCTGCCATCACTCGTATCAAACGTTTGATAGGGAACGATATTGGCATGATGATTCCCTAAACGGTTCGGAATTTTACCTGCCATCAAATAGTTACTCGCAATGTTGACGAGCGAACTCACCGCCGAATCATATAAGGACATATCGATTTTTTGTCCTTCACCCGAATGCGTCCGTTCCAACAAAGCCGCTTGGATTCCGATACAGGCGTATAGTCCCGTCAAAATATCTGTGATCGCCACGCCAACTTTTTGTGGACCGGATTCCTCAGTCCCCGTAATGCTCATCAGCCCGCTCATCGCCTGGATGATAAAATCATAGCCCGGCAGATCCTTATATGGCCCAGTCTCCCCGAATCCAGTGATTGTACAATAAACGAGGCCAGGATTAATTTTTTTCAGTTCCTCGTATCCAAGATTCAGCCGATCCATCGTTCCGGTCTTGAAATTATTGATGATGACATCGCTCTCTTTGACGAGCTGACGGATGACTTGCTGGCCCTCATTTGATTTCAGATTGACGGTCAGGCTTTTTTTGTTTCGGTTGGCACAAAGATAATACGCACTGACGCCTTCTTGGAATGGAGGTCCCCAGCCACGCGTTTCATCACTGCCACCCGGCGCCTCGACTTTGATGATTTCGGCACCCAGGTCACCCAGAATCATCGTACAATACGGCCCGGCCAAGACCCGTGACAGATCGAGTACCCGAATACCTTCCAATGTCTTAGACAGTCTAATCGACTCCTTTCATTTTGGATGCAATAAAAAAAGCCAGCACAAAGTGAATAGTCGTCCGACTATCAACCATGAACTGGCTTCACATTCGCCGTGAGTCTCCTCGGCAAGAAGGAGAAAGGCAAATGGAACAGTTATTTATTTTTATAAGAATACAAGTGCCAAGGGATGTACCTGCTTGCGACAGTTTAGCCTTGGTTCCTATATCTATATTACAATATTCAGAAACAAATGCAAAGATGAATTGAGAAAATCCTCTATTTTGTACTATGGGCACATATCGTGAGACGAAGGGCGCAAATACGCTTCGGTGGGCTCATATATTTCCGAGTTGGGCCCATAAAATTCGGCGACGGGGGCAAATAATTCGATTTCGGGCACATAAATTCCGATGGAGGTCGCATATATTTCAATTTCGGGCACATAAATTCCGATTACGGACGCATAAATCCCGATGGTGGGCACATATATTACGGCGACGGGCGCATATCCCCTCGTTTAGGTTACATAAAATCTGAGCGCAGACACCTTAATCTACGCCCCAGTAGGCCACCAAAAATCCTCCCCATCTAACCCACCCGATTTTTCACCAAATAATAATAAAGC
>CALGNY010000127.1 GCA_937958375.1 uncultured Bacillaceae bacterium | reverse complement strand
ATGACGACCAAGGAAGGCAGAAAAATTTCCAACGATGAGCAAACATTAAAAGCTGGTGTACGTGGCCCGTCATTACATGAAGATTATTGGTTTTTACAAAAGATGTCTCATTTTAATCGTGAAGAAATTCCTGAAAGAATTGTTCATGCCAGGGGATATGGGGCACACGGTGAGTTTGAAACGTACCAATCGATGAAGCATGTAACAAAAGCTTGTTTTCTACAGAAACCTGGGCAAAAAACACCGGTGACCGTTCGTTTTTCGACGGTTCAAGGACCTAAAGGATCATATGACACAGCCCGTGATTTACGTTGTAAGGGTGCAAAGTTTTATACAGAAGAAGGAAACTACGATTTAACCACCATAGCGATGCCTGTTTTGATTATCCAAGATCCGATGAAGTTTCCGGATTCGATGCATGCATATCAAAACAAGCAAGATGAAGGATTGCCAACCGCAACTGGTGCTCATGATCGTTTCTAGGATTTTGTTGCTAGCAACCCGGAGTCGCTGCATATGGTGACGTGGATCATGTCAGACAGAGGGATCATTCGAAGTTACCGAATGATGGAATCTTGGTCGATCAATACGTATTTATTTATTAATGAAGAAGGCAAGAAGACGTTTGTTCGATTTGTTTGGAAGCCAGTTTTGGGCGTACACTCTTTGCTTCAAGATGAAGCATTAAAAATCGGTGGTCTGGACCCGGACTTCCACCGAAGGGATTTGAGGCAGGCGATTGCAGCCGGTATGTTTCCAGAATATGAGTTAGGTGTACAACTGATCGATGAAGAAGATGAGTTCAGCTTTGATTTTGACATATTGGATCCAGCGAAGTTTTGGCCGGAAGAATTGGTGCCTGTACAGATGGTCGGTAAATTGACGTTGAATCGGAATGTCGATAATGAATTCACGGAGTTGGAGCAAATCGCATTCAATCCAGCGAATGTCGTGCCAGGCATCGGGTTTTCAAACGATCCCGTGCTGCAAGGCCGACTATTGACGTATCGGGATACCCAGCATCACCGTTTAGGCAGTGCAAACTTTGATGAGCTGCCGATCAACAGGCCAATTTGTCCGTTTCATAATAATACACGAAGAGGTGTAATGAGAACACGTATTGACGTTGATCAAGTCAACTACCACCGAAATTCTTTGAAAAATAATACACCTTATACATCGCCTCCAGAAGCAGGCGGCTATGAGCATTATCCAAAGAAAGTTGAAGGGCATGTGATACGGGGGCGTAGTGAATCATTCAATGATTTTTTCACGCAGCCGAGAATCTTTTGGAATAGCTTGACACCAGTTGAGAAGAAACATACGATCCAGGCTTTTAGTTATCAGCTCGGGAAGGTTGAAAGTGAGTCTGTTCGCCAACAGAACGTCGACTTACTCGTCAATGTCGACAAAGAATTGGCGACGATTGTAGCAGATAACATTGGTGTCAGCCGTCCAAGCGGAACGAACGTACCGGTATCAACGAGTTACCCATCGCTAAGTCAGGCGAATACCCCTTATTATGCAGCGACTCAAAAAGTTGGCGTGTTGATTGGAGATGGATTCAACGATCAAGAAGTGATGGATACGTTAAAAGTCTTGGAGCAAGAGGGCATCTTTGTTCAAATCATCAGCGACAAACTTGGCTATGTGACCGGTGTGAATGGAGCGAAATTAAAGGTGCAAGCGACCTTTTTGACTTCAAGTCCTTACCTCGTTGATTCTTTGTACGTGGTTGGTGGAAATGACTTCAATCAACCACACGTTGCACAAGAAACATTGGATTTTGTCCACAAAGCCTATAAGCAATATAAACCAATCGGCGTAGCTTCGACTGGGCAATCGTTTATCCAGGCATCTGATGAAAATAACTTGGCGGGAGTCGTTTTTGCGGCAAATAATCCTCACTTCGGAAAGGACTTTGTGAGGGCAATCGGTCAACAACGATTTTGGAATCGAACATAATACATGGAATAAATAGGCCCTTAGCGGTAAAAGCTGAGGGTCTTTTTAGTGATTCGCAGCGTGTGAAAATGTGATGGATGGGGAAGATATACAACTGTAGTCAATTATAAAAGGAGTGATCAAAATGGGACGTGTAGATGGGAAAGTAGCAATTGTCACAGGAGCTGCAGGTGGACAAGGTTCCGCAGAGGCAAAACTGTTGGCTAAAGAAGGAGCGAAGGTAGTAGCAACGGATTTAAACGAAGACGGCGTGAAAGAAGTAGCCGATGAAATCAATAAACAGTACGGTGATGTCGCCATTGGCCTGAAGCATGATGTAACGAGTGAGAAAGATTGGGAGACGGTTGTTGAACAGGCAGTCAGCCGGTTCGGAAGCCTAGACGTATTGGTAAATAATGCTGGTATCGGTGGTGAAGAAGGGTTCAAATCGATCGAAGACTATGATTATGATAGCTGGCAAAAATTCATGAAAGTGAATGCGGACAGCCAATATTTAGGCACGAAAAAAGCCTATCCGAAAATGAAAGATGCCGGTAAGGGATCAATCATCAACATTTCATCCATGGCAGGGTTAGTCGGCGGAGCCGCTGGGTCCCAATACTCAGCTTCAAAAGGTGCGATCCGCTTATTTTCCAAAGCGACAGCCATTGAACTGGCACCTTATAAAATCCGTGTCAACTCTGTTCACCCGGGATTCATTGATACAGCGATGGTCTCTGTCGTGACTGAAGATGAGGAAGCCACACAAAATGCAATGCAGGGAATTCCGCTCCAGGAAATCGGTACCCCTGACGACGTCGCATATGCTGTCTTATTTTTAGCATCCGATGAATCCAAGTATATTACGGGAACAGAAGTCGTTGTCGATGGTGGTTCAACGGCTCAATAACAAAAAACGCTATCCGATTGGTCCGTAAACGGCCTCGGATAGCGTTTTATTCCGTTCTTGGAAAAACGGTTATCATTTTGATCATCAAAAAGAAATAAATCAACAATGGCAGCAAATTGATCCATATGGTTTCAATCTGAAAAATCCGGAAGACAAAATAGATGGCCATCGGTATGGTTAACGCAAATGCGGTCATTTTCCATAATTGCTGATAGGCCAATTTTCTATGTAACATATTTCTTAACAGGGTTGCGATTCCTGCTAATATAGACAGTCCTATGACGACAAATAAAAAGATGGTTGCCGGATACAAAATAATCAGTTGAATAAAATAGAGTTCGCGTGGCATCCCAAAGTAATCGACTTCTTGATAAGATGCAAAAGCATGGAAGATATCCGGAAGTACCAAGATGAAGGTCAGAATCAAAGCATAGACCATGGTATCCCGCATGCTGATCCGATTTAAGCGGAACAATGCCTTTTGTTCCGGTAATTGGAGACTATTTTTTAAAATCGTTATGAAGTTCACTGTTTCTCCTCCGTTGCTCGCTAACTTCGTTTGAAAAATTCTTCTGCTGCTTTCAGATATTTTTCCTCATCAGGCATCATATCAAAGTCTTCGACGATCGCACTGACGGGGCAAACGGATAGACAAGCGCCACAGTTAATGCAGACATTCGGATCGATGTAGTATTGATCGTCTCCTTTTTCGATACAATCGACTGGACAAACTTCAACGCACTCGGCTGCCATTTCATCCTGGCAAGGTGCTGTAATTACAAAAGCCATGGTTTATACCTCCAAAGATGTTCTACTCTACTATTATATTGAAAAGTCGGCGATAACAAAAGTTATCCGTTTCATGAGTGGTAAAAAGGGTATGGAAAGATGAAAATCATTTCACTAGAGGTGAGGGCATGAAAGTTTATACGATTGGTCATTCTGTTCATTCACAGGAACATTTTCTGGAAATGCTGTCGTCTGCAAAAATCCAATTCGTCGCAGATGTCCGTGCCTTTCCGGGTAGTCGGAAGTTTCCTCATTTCAAACAAGAGGCTATGGAAGAGTGGCTAGGCGATGCAGGCATAACTTATCAACATTTTCCACTTCTTGGTGGGAGAAGAAGACAGTCGAGGACGATTCAAGAAGATTTGAATAGTGGTTGGGAAAATAGTTCTTTCCATAACTATGCGGATTATACGTTGACCGATGAGTTCGGGGATGGAATTGCTGAATTGCAGGCATATGCCAAACAAAAAAATCTCGTCTATTTCTGTTCGGAACGTCATCCAGCCCGCTGTCACCGCTTATTGATCAGTAATTGGTTACAGGCCAATGGTTGGGAAGTTTTTCATATCATTGATGATTCGGATGGTCGACCTGAACTGGTCCCACATGAATTAGGCAAGTGGGGAGCCATGCCGATTATCGAAGAGGACGGAACAGTCGTTTATCCTCCAATAGAACAATAACGCGCTGCCCTTAAATGAGCAGCGCGTTTATGGGTTGGTTACTGGTCTTTTTTAATTTCGCTTTGGACTTCATCCACAATATCTTTCGTTTGCGGATTCGTCGCTAAGTCCCCTGTACTGACAACACCTTTTAAGTCTTCATTTTCTACGATAAATAAACGTTTTACTTGATGACTTTGCATTTGCTCAACACCTTCGCGGACATCCGTATCCGGTGATGCAGTAATGACTTTGCTTGTCATGACATCACTGACCTTTGTGTTGCCTGGATTTTTCTCTTCAGCTAAACCACGGATCACGATATCGCGGTCTGTAATGACGCCAGTTAATTTATTTCCTTCCAGAACTGGCATATCCCCGATATCGTTGTCTCTCATTTGTTTTGCCGTTTCAGTTAAGCTGTCTGTTGCATCAGCAGCAATAACTGTTTCAGTCATCACTTCTTGTAATGCAGGCATGATGATAACCTCCTTCTTTCGATGTGTATTTTCTGCCTCATCAAGGTCACATTTGGACCTTACACTGATAAGATTTACGTTCTTTCTATTTTTTAAACCTTACTGAAAATTCATTCTCGGTGAATAAAGGGTGTCATAGTTGTTAAAGATGCTTATGGTTATTTGTCTGGTTAATACGATTTGGTGTGCAGGTTGCCGTTTCGGGGCGCGGGCTGCACGTTCTGATGATCAAGTTGCACGGTCGCAGCGCCATGTTGCACGGTGCGTTGATCAAGTTGCACGGTCACAGCGCTAAGTTGCACGTTCCGACGAGCAAGTTGCACGTTTCAAGCGCTAAGTTGCACGGTCCGGCCTTCAAGTTGCACGTTCCCGCACTGCACGGTTCGAAATTTTTCACAAGTCGTTCAATAACCATACCTATTTCCATAAATTTTTGTGATAAGGTAGGATACAAATAGGTTAATAAGTACGGAGGTATTTAGCATGAAATTTAAACATATAACGATTTTGTTGATTTCGTTGATCGCATTAGCGGCTTGCTCTGGTCAAGATGGTGAGGAATCGGATAGTGAGAACACGGATGATGCGACCGGTTCTGATGAGTTGACGGCATTGGAAGTTGATTTTGTCGTTCCTGAACAAGTTGACGTTGGTGAAACGGTTGAGTTGAAAGCCGTTGTTACTTATGGTGACGAAGATGTAACGGATGCAGAAGAAATGAATTTTGAGTACTGGGAAAAGAATGACGAAGACAATAGCGTGACTGTCGAATCCACAAACAACGAAGATGGTACTTATACAGCAGAAGTGATCTTTGAGAAAGACGGAATCTTTGAGATGTTTGCACATACAACCGCAAGAGACCAACATACAATGCCTCTTGAATCCATCATTGTCGGAGATGGGGCGGATATGGAATATGAAGAATCTGATGATGAATCAGAAAGCGACGAATCAGAAGAATCACATGATCATTAATTCTAAAGACAACCTCTAGTCAAAGGAGGTTGTTTTTTTATCCAGCTTGCTAAATCCCTTTCTTTTGACATGGAATAATGTGGTCTGTAGAATTATCAGTGAATTCGGTTTTTTCTGTACTTTCAGTATTGATCAAAGTGTTTTCATCTTATGATTGACTTCATTTATTCAGTTATCGTTATGTTGTCTTACATTGGGGTATAAGGAATGGAAATCATTCCATACTTATAAAGATACCAATATGGATAAAGGAGGCAATTGAATGGCTTCAGGCCCGGCTTTAAAAAAAGCGCATAGCCACGCAGCGATTCACGAAGCTGCTTTGAATGAGGCAAGAGAGTTAAATGAGATCCTTGCCAAGTTTTTAGAACATGGAAAAGACGAACAGGCTATGGAAACTGCATTAATAACAGTTGAGCATTGGGAAACAAGAACATTAAGACATGCAGACTCAGAAGAGGAAGGGTTATATAAGGAATTGGTTGAAGAAGACCCTGAATTGAAAGATTCCATAACTGAACTGACGCGAGATCATGACATCATGAGAGATCTTGTGAAACAGATCAAACACCAACTGGAAAACGAGGGAATCAGTTATGAAACATTAGAATTGTTCCACACACTCGTTCATGTCGATGCTTTTCATAACAAAGAGGAAGAAAGATTGTTGCCTGAACATTAACTATGTGGGGGTGAACAAATGTCAGAATCGAATGAACAGCGTTACCGCTCGCTCATGATTGTTTCTCCAAAGCTATATCGGTACATAACCGATGGACTGGAAGAAGAATATCGAATCCATTCTTATGATTTAAAGCTTCTCGGCAAAAAAGTAGAGAATGGAATCGAAGTCATCGTAAGACACGGGGAGTATTTTGATCATGAAGTGACGCACTTTTTTAAAACAGAAGAAATCGAAGAAGGACATCCATCACTAGACACATTTATAAAAGAAACAGGGGATACGGCAAGAAAAGTATTAATCGATAACTACTTCAAAATCATGGCACCTTAAGCTAGAGGAGGAGATCGATTGTTTAACTTTCAAAATGAAGCCGAACTAGAACAAGACAGAGAAGATTTAATCCATGTACTCAAAATGCGCTTTGGTGAAATCGCACCCGGTATCATTGAAAAAGTATATGAGATTGATGAATTAGACAACTTAGAGCGACTGATTCTTGCTGCAGCAAATGCTCCGACGTTAAGTGTGTTTTTGGAAGAACTTGAAGCACCTCATGATAGTTTCAAGTTGGTCGGAGAACGTTTTAATCCGTTAGGTTCCATGCCTATGGGAGGTGACGTTGATGGCAAGAAGGACAAATAAGTTGCTCGACCGGATCAAGTATCTACGCAAGGGTCGTGAGATTGCTGACGGGTGGGCAGAAGAGAGTCCTCGCCCACGAGATTCTGAGGATATTTACAGAAGAAGATGGGCGCATGATCGGGTTGTCCGCTCGACGCATGGCGTAAACTGTACTGGCTCTTGTAGTTGGAAAATCTATGTCAAGGATGGCATTATCACTTCTGAAACACAACAAACCGATTACCCATCAACAGGGGATGACTTTCCGGAGTATGAACCAAGAGGTTGTCCAAGAGGAGCGAGTTTTTCTTGGTATACCTATAGTCCTGCACGAGTGAAATATCCGTATGTCCGTGGCGACTTGTATGAACTATGGAAAGCGGAGAAGGATGCAGGTCATAACCCTGTGCAAGCATGGGAAAACATTCAAAATGATCCTCAAAAACGCAAGCAAATCGTCAAAGCCAGGGGGAAAGGCGGCTTTGTACGGGCGAACTGGCGAGAAGTGTGTGAAATCATCGCCAGTGCTTCCATTTATACCATCAAAAAATATGGTCCCGACCGAATCGTAGGCTTCAGCCCGATACCAGCCATGTCAATGATCAGTTATGCAGGTGGTTCCCGCTTTCTGTCATTGCTGGGTGGAACGATTTTGAGTTTCTACGATTGGTATGCGGATCTACCTCCAGCTTCACCTCAAGTATGGGGCGAACAGACAGATGTTCCCGAAAGTGCTGATTGGTATAATACCAAGTACTTTATCATTTGGGGAACGAACCTACCTCAGACACGTACACCTGATGCCCATTTTATGGTCGAAGCTCGTTATAACGGCACAAAAGTAGTCGGAGTCAGCCCCGACTATGCAGAATACGAGAAATTTGCTGATGTGTGGCTACCGGCTCGCGCTGGAACAGATGGAGCATTAGCCATGGCAATGACTCATGTGATTCTGAATGAATTCTACGTCAAACAACAAATCCCTTACTTTATTGATTATGTTAAACGATTTACCGATTTACCATTTCTCGTCCGAATAGACAAAAAGGATGAAGGCTACCGTGCCAACCGTTTCCTACGTGCTTCTGATTTCGGTGATTCACAAGAAAAAAGTGAGTGGAAAACCGTCGTTCTGGATGAAAAGACGAAAGAAGTTGAAGCGCCGAACGGTACACAAGGTTTTCGGTGGGATGGCAGTAACAAATGGAACTTGGATTTAGACAAAGAAGATGGAACTGAAATCGATCCACAGCTTAGCATGATCGATGATTCAGATGAAGTGGTCCAAGTGACGTTTCCTTATTTTGCGAAAGAGGAAGGAGATACAATCGACCGAGGCGTTCCTGTCAAACATATGAAAGATGCTGACGGCAATGAAATGATGGTCACGACCGTTTATGATTTGATGATGGCCCATGTTGGCATCAGTCGTGGTTTGGAAGGCGATTATCCGACCGATTACCATGATGACAAACCGTATACACCTGCCTGGCAGGAAAGCATCACGGGCGTCAATAAAAACCACGTCATTAAGATTGCGAAAGAATTTGCGGATAACGCGGCACGAACGAAAGGTAAATCCATGATTGCGATGGGCGGTGGGACGAACCACTGGTACCATAGTGATCATATTTATCGTGCGATTTTGAACTTGATTTTATTAACCGGCTCCCAAGGTGTCAATGGAGGCGGTTGGGCCCATTATGTCGGTCAAGAAAAAGTCCGACCGAGTGAAGGCTGGGGCGTAGTTGCTTTCGCAAAAGATTGGGGAGTAGCACCAAGACATCAAAATGGGACGTCATTTTTCTATTTTGCGACAGAGCAATTCAGATATGAAGACGAGCAATTGAATCTGCAAAACACCTCATGGAGCGGAAAGTACAACAGTATGCATCCGGCAGATGTGAATGCCTTATCCGCCCGGTTAGGCTGGCTGCCGTCGTATCCGCAGTTCGCTCAAAACTCGATTGATATCGTCAAAGAAAGTCGAGCGAACGGTGCAAGTTCAAAGGAAGAAATCATTCAGGATGTCGTTAAAAAAGTAAAATCAGGCGAGCTGGATTGGGCAATTGAAAATCCGAATGATCCACGTACATTCCCACGTGTATTCTTTAACTGGCGATCGAATCTCTTAGGCGACAGTGGGAAAGGGCATGAATATTTTGCGCGTCATTTAATCGGTGGTGAACACCAGGTCATGACCGAACCGGAGAATTCTTGGCAACCTAGTGATGTCAACGTTTCCGAAAAATCACCGGAAGGCAAGACCGACCTATTTGTCAGCATCGACTTTCGGATGACGAGCTCAGGATTATTCTCAGACATCGTCTTGCCGACAGCAACTTGGTATGAAAAGAATGACATCAGCTCG
Source organism: uncultured Bacillaceae bacterium (assembly GCA_937958375.1). Classification (GTDB taxonomy): domain Bacteria; phylum Bacillota; class Bacilli; order Bacillales; family Alkalibacillaceae; genus Allobacillus. The sequence continues at coordinate 4,303 of CALGNY010000127.1, read as the reverse complement.
ACGGATATGCATCCGTTTATTCATCCATTTAATGCTGCGATCTCTCCACCGTGGGAGGCAAAGAGCGATTGGGCAATTTTTAGAGAAATCGCTAAGGTATTTTCTGAGATGGCAGAGGATCATTTACCAGGTGAAACGGAAGAGTTGATGATGAGTCCGCTTGGGCATGATTCGCCTGATGAAATCGCTCAAGTCAATGGTGAAATCAAAGACTGGCGTAAGGGTGAAGTTGAAGCCATACCAGGTAAAACGATGCCGAATCTCAACATCGTCACTCGGGATTATTCCAATGTGTACGATAAGTGGATTACGATCGGGCCGAATATGAAAAAAGGTTATGGTTCAAAAGGAGTTAGCTATGATGGAGAAAAAGTCTATAAGGAATTAGAAGACCGACTGGGTAAATCCCGTATAGAAGGAATCAGTAAAGGGAATCCGAGTCTCTATAAAGATAAAAATGCGATAAACGCAATTTTACTCATGTCCGGTGCTTCAAACGGTAGAAGAGCAGTAGAAGGATGGAAGTCTTTAGAAAAGAAAACCGGTAAGAAGCTGACGGAGCTCGCTGAAGGGCGAGAGGAAGAAGATTTCACGCTCGATGAACTGTCCATTCAGCCACGGACGTCACTGACGACACCTGTCTGGAGTGGTATGGAGAAAGATGGCAGACGGTATAGTCCATTTACGACCAACAAAGAATATCACATTCCATGGCGGACATTGACAGGAAGACAGAGTTTTTACTTGGATCATGAGATGATGCTAGATTTCGGTGAAAATTTACCGTTGTATCTACCGCCACTCAATAAAGGGCCGTTTTTGAAGTCAGATCCAGGTGTCGAAGAGAATGGAAAATCGCTGACCGTCCGGTATTTGACCCCTCACCAAAAATGGGGCATCCATACGATGTTTACGGAAGCAACACCAATGGTTCAATTGTTCCGTGGTTGGCAAGTCGTCTGGATGAATGAAGAAGACGGTGCATCGATCGGCATCAAGGATAATGATTTCATTGAAGTTTACAATCGAAACGGTGTCATTTCGGCACGTGCCGTTTTAACCTACCGAATCCCGCGAGGCATGGTCTATATGTACCACGCCCAAGACCGCACGATGGGTGTTCCGGGAACGGCAATCAATAAAAAACGTGGTGGAACACACAATAGTGTGACACGGATTACGTTGAAGCCTACCCATATGATCGGAGGCTATTCACAGCTGAGTTATGGATTCAACTATTACGGACCAACCGGTCACCAACGTGACACGATGGCTGTAATCAGACCACTTAAGGAGGTAGATTGGCTTGAGGATTAAAGCACAAGTAGCAATGGTGATGCACTTAGACAAATGTATCGGATGTCACACGTGTTCAGTCACTTGTAAAAACACATGGACCAATCGTCCGGGTGCTGAATACATGTGGTTCAATAACGTAGAGACGCGTCCAGGTGTTGGCTACCCGAAACGTTGGGAAGATACCGAACGCTACAAAGGTGGCTGGGAGCTCCGTAACGGTAAATTGAAATTGAAAGCTGGTGGACCGATCTCCAAACTCGCCAATATTTTCTACAACCCAGAAATGCGCGAAATGGAAGATTTCGGTGAGCCGTGGACCTATGAGTATGAAAACCTAATTCACAGTCCAAAATCCGAAAACATCCCCGTCGCACGTCCGAAGTCGCAAATAACCGGAGAGTATATCGATAAACCGACGTGGGGTTCCAACTGGGATGATGATTTGGCTGGTGGAAGTGAGATTGTTCCACAAGATCCGAACGTAGAAAAATTGCAAGACCATATCAAAACGGAATACGAAAGTACCTTTATGATGTACTTGCCACGGATCTGCGAACACTGCCTGAACCCATCTTGTGTCGCCTCCTGCCCGACGGGTGCGCTGTATAAACGAGATGAGGACGGGATTGTACTGGTTGACCAAGACGCTTGTCGTGGCTGGCGTTTCTGCCAAAATGGCTGCCCGTACAATAAGGTTTATTACAATTGGAAAACGCATAAAGCAGAGAAATGTAATTTCTGTTATCCACGAACGGAAGCGGGTCTTCCGACAATTTGTTCTGAAACGTGTGTCGGCCGAATTCGCTATATCGGTGTCGTTCTGTATGATGCAGATAAAATCGAAGAGGCGGCATCTGTAGAAGACCCACAGGATTTATATGAAGCACAATTGGATTGCTTCATGGATCCTTTTGACCCTAAAGTGATTGAAAAAGCAAAAGAACAAGGTATCAATGAATCATGGATTGAAGCGGCTCAGGATTCACCTGTCTATAAAATGGCGATGAAATGGAAGATCGCTCTTCCTCTTCACCCGGAATACCGTACCCTACCAATGGTTTGGTATGTGCCGCCATTGAGCCCGATCATGAACCATGTGACAAACGAAGATGAGTTGGATACAGATGGCTACATTCCGGCCATTGATCAAATGCGAATTCCTATGGAGTATTTGGCTTCATTACTTTCTGCGGATGATACTGAGGTAATTCGAAACGTGTTGTTGAAACTGTCGGCGATGCGCGTTTATATGCGTGGCAAAACGGTTGGCGGAATCGATGAGTTCAGACAGAGTGAACTATTGAAAGAAGCCAATACGACACCTGAAGAAGTCGAAGATATGGCTCGTCTACTTGGTGTCGCCAAGTATAATGAGCGCTATGTCATTCCGACTGGCCGTAGAGAAATGGATGATGATCTGCAGTATAGCCAAGGTGCCTGCAGTCTCGAAGACATTGCACCACCTGAAGGTATGAATCCGACATTCAGTTATTTGAAAGCGAGAGATAAGCAGCATGAAGGAAAATAAACTGCTCGTACTGATCAGTGCGTCAAATCTGTTGGATTATCCGACATCGGAATGGAAAAATGAACTCTATGATCTTCAGGCTGATTTTTTGGAAACCGTTGAGAGCGAAGCATTAAAGCAGGAATTTAATCAGGCGATCAACCCGATTCTTTCGATGTCTGACAAGGAATTACGCGAATGTTACGTCAATTCGTTTGATTTGAGTAATCAGACTGGCCTTTATTTAACGGCTCACGAATTAGGTGACAGCTCCAAAAGAGGAGCTGCCCTGATTCGATTGAAAAACATCGTAGAAGGTGCAGGGTATTCCCTTGATGAGAAAGAGTTAGGGGATTTCATGCCAATGCTTTTTGAGTTGGTGGCAGTTGCTGAGGAAAATGAAGAACTGCAACGGTTGGAGCGTCGACTCTCGGTTGCCGTACAACGGATTATCGATCATCTCGATGAAGACCATCCTTATTTGGGCATATTTCATTTATTGATGAATTATGCGTTCTCAAAACCATCGACAGATGAAATTATTGCCTTGGAAAACAACCGGGAGAAAGCAGACTTAGAAGAACTGCCGTATCCGATTATGTACCAATAGATTCGTCATCCTATTCTCTCAAGAGGAGGCATGCTCATGACTGAAATTTTTTGGTGGGTGATTTTTCCCTATTTAGCTGGAGCCATCATGATCCTCGGCCTTTTATATCGGTACGCTTTCCGGCAAATGACTTGGGTCGCACCCTCAACCGAGCTTTTTGAAAAGAAATGGTTAAAAATTGGCTCTCCACTGTTTCATTATGGAATTATTTTCGCTGTCATCGGTCACATCATGGGGATGGTGATCCCGATCGAATGGTATCATGCGATGGGGGTTGACGATCATCTCTATCATATTGGTGCCATCTATGGTGGTGGTCTGGCCGGACTCATGGTCGTTGTAGGGCTGATTTTACTGTTACTCCGAAAAATCGTCGTCGAACCCGTAAGAATCAAGACAAAATTCTCCGATTATTTTACGGTTGGAGCGGTGTTGTTCGTTGCTTTTACGGGAACGTGGATGACGATTGTATATAATACGACAGTCATTGCCTACGAATATCGGACAACCATTGGACCGTGGTTCCGAAGCCTGTTTGTGTTCCAACCTGAGTATACGTTAATGGAGAATGTACCATTTATTTTCAAATTGCATGTGGCTTCGGCGTTTGCGTTATTTGCTGCGATTCCATTTACGTCACTCATTCACATCTTTAGCTTCCCTGCACGGTATCCAGCGCGTGCACCCCAGCAATATCGTTCACGCGTCAATTACCGGAAAGATACCGCTTGGGAGGAAGAGAAAAAATTATACCACCCGTCGAGTGATAAACACGTTGAATAACCATACTCAGCCCACCGTCTTTAAGTTAAGTGGTGGGCTTATAGTTTGAGTTGGCATCCTCATCGACATTTGAGCTTCGAAAAGAGTTGGAATGTCGATGACAG
>CALGNY010000126.1 GCA_937958375.1 uncultured Bacillaceae bacterium | reverse complement strand
CGCCGATGGTAGTTGGGGTTTTTCCCCTGCAAGAGTAGGACGCTGCCGGGCAAACAGTAAACCAAGAAGATTTCTTCTTGGTTTTTTTGACTCTTCTCATGCTTACCTTATGATCGTAAAATAGCTACAATTAATATTAATTTAATTTTTCCATAAAGGCAAAACCACTAAATTTACATTCCAAAAAAAGTTGAAAATCAATGAATTTTTTATGCGAGTAGGGTATATTTTGTACATACATCGGTTTTTTTTCGAAGTGATGGAGACTGAGGAGAGAGATCAAATGACCGAAACGATGATTGGGTTACTAGGGGAAGATTTTCCTGAAATGTTGACGCGAATTATACTGGCAACCGTATTAAGTGGATTAATCGGTTTTGAACGCGAACTGAAAAGGCACCAAGCTGGTTTTCGAACCCATATATTAGTCGGTGTCGGAGCGTGTATGATGATGCTGTTATCGGTATATGGGTTTGAAGCTTACATTGACCAATACGATAACATTCGTTTTGATCCAGCAAGGATTCCGTCTTATGTCATCAGTGGAATCGGGTTCTTGGGTGCTGGAACGATTATGGTACATGGAATGACGATTCGCGGGCTGACAACCGCTGCTTCCATTTGGACGGTAGCCGGATTGGGGCTAGTCGTCGGCGCTGGTTTATATCCGCTGGCGATCTTAACGACAATCATCGTTTTGTTAAGCCTGGTGTTCTTAACCTCATTCGAGAAATTGTTTGCTAAAAATAAGAACAAAAATAAGAACATGATTCATTTGATCGTCGATAATAAAGCAAATATCGGTGAGATCTTAGATATATTTGAAACGAACAATGTAAATATTAAGCGGCTTGAGATCGAGCAAGAGAGCATTGATAACAGAAATATATATATTGAAATTGAAAAAGATCAACTGATTAATCGTAGTGAAATATTAAGTGAGATCAGTCGACGTCAGCATGTTACCTTCATTAATGGGGAAAAATAGTGGATACGGCTAACAAGAGCAGAGTGATTCTGGAATAAGGAGTCCTCTGCTTTTTTCATTCAAAATTTCACTATAAAATTTGTTGGTTTGTTTGAAGCAAAATGTTTTGCATAACATTAAAAAGTGAGTATAATAAAGATAGTCAAAGATAGTCAAAGTCAAAGTAAAAAGGCCTGACTTTCTTGGCGTCCAAAGAAAACAGTTACAAAGAAGGAGGGATCGCACAGTGAAGAACATATCTGACGTCATTGAAGCTTATTTAAAGAAAGTGCTTCAATCGAGCGGAAAAGATATCGTTGAAATCAAACGAAGCGAAATTGCTAATCGTTTTGAGTGTGTTCCTTCGCAGATAAATTATGTCATCAATACTCGGTTTACCGTCGAAAAAGGTTATATCGTCGAGAGTAAACGAGGAGGCGGAGGCTATATACGAATCATCCGTTTGAAGCCGAAGTCTAAGCAAGCACTACTGGATGAAATGTTGACGGTGACGAATGCTCCGATGTCCCAGCAGACGAGTATGGATCTTCTGGAAAGGCTATACGAGGAGAATCTGCTGACGAAAAGGGAAGCACATCTGATGAATAAAGTGATGCACCGGGATGTATTGGTGGTTCCGTTGCCAGATCGAGACGTCGTACGTGCGAATATTTTTCGGGAATTGATTTTGGCGTTGAAAGTTTTTGATCGACAGGAGGGATGATGGATGGAATGTCAAAATTGTCATCAAAATGAAGCGACTGTGCATTATTCACAAGTGATCAATGGGAAAAAGAATGAGATTCATTTGTGTGGAGAGTGTGCGAAAAAAGAAGGTTATATGGATTTTTCCAATCAAACATCTACCATGCACCAATTCTTGACGAGTATGTTCCCTTTCGATTCGTCATTGAATCAAAAACAAAATGTCCAACCTCAGACAACAACGAAATGTGATTACTGTGGAATGACCTATCAAGATTTTCACCGAAAAGGAAAGTTTGGTTGCAGTCATTGTTATGATGCTTTCTCGCATTATTTAACACCACTCTTCAAACGTGTTCATAGTGGTAATACAAAGCACGTCGGTAAAATACCGAAACGAATTGGAGGAAATCTGCATAAACAACGTGAGTTGGAAACTTTGCAAAATAAACTTCAAGAAGCCATTGAAGCCGAGGCGTTTGAGAAAGCAGCGAACCTTCGAGATGAAATCCATCAATTGAAGCAAGAGCTTGAAGAGGAACGAAAAGGTGGTGAAGCGTAATGTCACTACAGGATTTTATTGATGATGCGATCAGTCCATGGTTAAATGACGACGGTGAAGATCATGATATCGTCATCAGTAGCCGGATTCGTTTGGCAAGAAACTTGGATAAAGTCCCTTTTCCGACGAGTGATCAAAAGGAACCATTGGAAAAAACGTTGGAATATATGGAACAGGAATTCAATGGAAAATCATTCGATGAATTCAAGGATTTTCAGTTAGTGAAGATGTCAGATTTGGAACCGATCCAAAAACAGGTGTTGATTGAAAAACATCTGATCAGCCCGAATTTAGCTGAAAACAATGACAGCGGGGCTGCCTTGATTTCTGAAAATGAACAAGTATCGATCATGATCAACGAAGAAGATCATTTACGCTTGCAAATCTATTACCCAGGCCTGCAGTTGAAATCTGCGATGGAGACGTCATTTGAAATCGATGACTGGATTGAATCCAAAATCGGTTATGCATTTGATGAAGAAAAAGGTTACTTGACGAGCTGCCCGACGAATGTCGGAACGGGTCTTCGGGCATCGGTCATGATGCATTTGCCCGCACTGACGATGACGAACCAAATGAATCAAATTGTACCGGAGATCAACAAACTCGGTTTGGTCGTTCGTGGAATTTACGGTGAGGGCAGTGAAGCATTAGGTAACTTATATCAAGTATCAAACCAGGTCACTTTAGGCAAGAATGAAGTAGAGATCATTCAGGATTTAGCGAGTGTCGTACGCGAATTAATCGATAGTGAAAGACGTTCTAGAGAATGGATTGTGCAGCAATCGGGTATACAGCTAGAAGATAAGTTGTTCCGATCCTATGGCATCTTGTCGAATAGTCGGATTATCCATTCCAAAGAAGCTTCCAAATGTTTATCTGACATTCGTTTAGCCATAGACTTAGGGTGGATCAAAAATGTATCCAGAACAATCCTGAATGAATTAATGGTACTGACACAGCCAGGATTTTTGCAACATTATGCGAAAAAAGCATTATCGCCGAGAGAACGGGATGTTTTCCGGGCGAAATTGATTCGAGAACGACTCACATTGGAAAACGATCATTAAAGGAGGTCATTCAATATGATGTTTGGCAGATTTACGGAAAGAGCCCAGAAAGTACTGGCGCTCTCACAAGAAGAAGCAATGCGTTTAGGCCACAACAACATTGGAACGGAACATATATTATTAGGCTTGATCAAAGAGGGCGAAGGGATTGCTGCGAAGGCATTGCAGTCACTCAACATCACAACAGAACAAATTCAACAAGAAGTCGAACAACTCATTGGTAAAGGTGAAATGACGAATCAGACGATTCATTATACACCACGCGCCAAAAAAGTCATTGAATTATCGATGGATGAAGCGAGAAAGTTAAACCATTCTTATGTAGGAACCGAACATATTTTGCTCGGGTTGATTCGAGAAGGTGAAGGGGTTGCGGCACGAGTATTCAATAACTTGGGTATCAGCTTGAACAAAGCACGTCAACAAGTGTTGCAGTTACTCGGCAGCAATGATTCAACATCTGGTCACCCACATCAACGCAATCAAAAGCAGAATTCTAATGCGCAAACACCGACGTTGGATTCTTTAGCGACTGATTTGACGGTTACCGCACGTGAAGGAAATGTCGATCCGGTCATCGGACGAAGCGATGAGATTGAGCGTGTGATTCAAGTGCTGAGCCGTCGTCGGAAGAACAACCCTGTCCTCATTGGTGAGCCAGGGGTAGGTAAAACGGCGATTGCTGAGGGGCTGGCTCAACAAATCGTCAATAACGAAGTCCCAGAGATTTTGCGTGACAAACGTGTCATGACATTGGATATGGGTACGGTTGTTGCTGGCACGAAATACCGCGGGGAATTCGAGGATCGTCTGAAAAAGGTCATCGAAGAAATTCGCCAAGCGAAAAACATTATTCTGTTCATCGATGAGCTTCACACATTGATTGGAGCAGGTGGTGCAGAAGGTGCGATTGATGCCTCTAACATCTTAAAACCTGCCTTGGCACGTGGAGAGTTGCAGTGTATCGGTGCGACTACACTGGATGAATACCGCAAGTATATTGAGAAAGATGCTGCGTTGGAGCGTCGTTTCCAGCCGATCCAAGTATCTGAACCAACCCCTGAGGAATCAGAGAAGATTCTAAGAGGCTTGCGCGATCGATATGAAGCACATCACCGTGTAACGATTTCTGATGATGCGATTGAAAGTGCGGTTCGGTTGTCCGATCGGTATATCACAGATCGTTTCTTGCCGGATAAGGCGATTGACTTGATTGACGAAGCGGCATCCCGCGTCCGTTTACGCAACTATACGGTACCGCCAAACTTAAAAGAGCTTGAAGAAAAACTGGAAGAAGTGAAGAAAGAGAAAGATGCAGCAGTCCAAAGCCAAGAATTCGAAACAGCTGCCTCACTTCGGGACAAAGAGCAAAAGCTAAAAGATGAAGTCGAGAAAACGAAAAACGATTGGAAAGAAAAACAAGGCCAAGAAAGCTCCGAAGTCACACTGGATGATATCGCACACGTCGTCTCTACGTGGACAGGAGTGCCGGTATCACGATTGGCCAAAGACGAAAAAGAACGGCTGCTCAACTTAGAAGAAAAGTTACATGACCGGGTCATTGGTCAAGAAGAAGCGGTTCAAGCCATTTCCAAGGCGATCCGCAGAGCCCGTGCCGGCTTGAAAGATCCAAAACGTCCGATTGGTTCATTTATTTTCTTAGGACCAACAGGTGTCGGGAAAACAGAATTGGCACGTGCGTTGGCGTCTACGATGTTTGGCGATGAAGATGCGATGATTCGGATTGATATGTCCGAATACATGGAAAAACATGCGACATCCCGACTCGTCGGTTCACCTCCAGGATATGTCGGGTATGATGAAGGTGGACAGCTGACAGAGAAAGTACGTCAGAAACCTTACTCCGTCGTTCTGTTGGATGAAATCGAGAAAGCACACCCTGAAGTATTCAATATCCTGCTTCAAGTGCTTGAAGATGGTCGTTTGACCGACTCTAAAGGTAGAACGGTCGACTTCAGAAACACGATTTTGATCATGACGTCCAACGTTGGTGCGCATGAACTTCGTCGTGAAAAATACGTTGGCTTTAGCTTAAATGATGACACAAGAGACTATAAGAGCATGAAAGACAAAGTGATGGAAGAATTGAAAAAAGCATTCCGTCCAGAGTTCTTGAACCGGATTGACGAAACAATTGTCTTCCACTCACTTGAAGAGAAGCATATTCGTCAAATCGTGAAGTTAATGGTCAAACAGCTCCAAGATCGACTTGTCGACAACGAGATTCACTTCACATTATCCGAGAAAGCGATCAATAAGATAGCGGATGAAGGTATGGATCTCGAATATGGGGCAAGACCATTGCGTCGCTCACTACAGAAGAACGTCGAAGACTTCCTTTCTGAAGAATTACTGAAAGGTGATTTGGAAAAAGGACAGTCGGTAGACATCGATGTGGACGATGATGGTAACTTCTATGTTGCCGAAAAGAAAGCGTATGAAGAAGCAAAATAAATGACGCTTGATTGTTTATACAGCCAGCAGGAAAAATTACCCGCTGGCTGTTTTTTTCTTGTACAATAGAAGTAGCAGGTAAAAGTTCGACGATGATGCTCATGCATCATCTTACATAGAAAGGAAAGCTAAACATGGCCAAAACGAAATCAATATTTATGTGT
>CALGNY010000125.1 GCA_937958375.1 uncultured Bacillaceae bacterium | reverse complement strand
GAAACATCGCAATTGCATCATCAATGCCGGGATCACAATCGATGATGATCGGTTTAGTCATCTTCAGTCCTCCTTTTTTTCGTGCTATTTCGGATGATGAGAGATGGATCGAGATAAATCGTTTGCGTCTTCACTCGCTTCGATTCGCGGATTTGTTGGAGCAACAGTTCTGTCGCGGTCTTTCCCATTTCATACGTCGGCTGTTCAATGGTGGTTAGTTTTGGTTGTAACAATCGATTGTACTTGAGGTTATCAAACCCAACGACGGATAAATCATCAGGAATGGTGACTCCCATTTCTGCTGCCGCTTGATAAACCCCGAATGCCATCAAGTCGTTAAAAGCGAAGATGGCGGTCACATGTCCTTTTTCCAATAACGCTTTGGCCGCTCGATACCCCCCTTCCAGTTGATAGTCACCCGATACGATACGGCGATGATCTACTGGGATACCAGCCTGGTTGAGCGCTTTCATATATCCTTTTAAGCGGTCCTTCGAATTCTGTACATGTTCGGGACCGGTAATGCAACCGATTTGGACATGGGAGAGATCGATTAAGTGCTTCGTCGCGATGTATCCTGCCTTTTCATTGTCGGTATATACGCCGCTATATTTCTCGCCATCCAATCCGCGGTCGAGCAGGACGACGGGGATGCGATGTCTATGCACTAATGATTGAAAGGGATGCTTCGTAGTGGCATGGGAGTATGTGAATACAATCCCGTCCACATTTTTTTCTTTCATCAACCTCAAGGCTTCCACTTCCCTCTTAATCGACCCGTCGGTATTGCATAAGAAGACACTGTACCCCGCATCGTTAGCAAAATCCTCGACACCTCTCACGAGCTCCGGGAAAAAGGGATTGCGGATATCCGGAATGATCAACCCAATCGTGTTCGTCTGCTTCGTGACCATACTGCGGGCAATTGTATTGGGACGATAATCCAATTCCTCGATAATGTCTAATACTCGCTTCCGAGTTTCTTCACCAATTCCTTCTGTCTTATTGTTTAAAACTCTCGACACGGTTGTAATGGAGACATTCGCTTTCTTCGCAATATCTTTAATCGTGATCGCCATGGCTCTTCCTCTACTGGTTTAACGTTTTACGAAAACGTTTTACGAAAACGTTTAACTTTATTATAATATGGTTTGCAACATTGTCAAGAAGGGATTTTTCCGATCCGACTCTCGTGCTATAATAGAACCTATTCTCCAGGCTAGATCTCCCATATCCAAAAAGGAGTGGCTTTTGTGGAAAAAGAAGCGGTCCTCACGTCTCAGACGAAGTCAACGCAAAAATGGATCCTCACCTTGGGCATTGTCTTTATCGCTCTTAATTTGCGACCGACTATTACATCTGTCGGGCCTTTAATCAGTTCCATCCGTGCTGATTTTGACTTGTCCAATGGATTGGCCGGGCTGCTGACGACTCTGCCGTTGCTCGCCTTTGCCGCTCTTTCACCTCTCGCGCCTAAGATGGGGCATCGCTTGGGAAATGAACGCACGGTGCTCATCGGTTTAGTGATTTTAATCATAGGGATCGCGATTCGTTCTTTGGACTGGGTCAGCTCATTATTTGTCGGAATGGCGTTAATCGGAATGGGTGTGGCGGTTTGCAACGTTCTCTTACCAGGCATCATCAAGCATCGGTTTCCATTGCAGGTGGGTCTCATGACGAGCATCTATTCCACCCTAATGGGGCTTTGTGCCTCGCTGGCATCAGGATTAAGTGTGCCGCTTGCCTTTCACTTTCATTTCGGTTGGAAAAATGCGCTTCTCTTTTGGGGAATTTTAGCGATCGTGGGGGCGATGATTTGGGCGCCCCAATGGCGCTTTCGCCCCCGAGCGGCGATTCACCATGGAAGCAGTGCTTCACGCAGTCCTCTGTGGCGTTCGTCGCTCGCGTGGCAGGTGACGCTATTCATGGGGTTGCAGTCGTTATTGTATTACAGCATGGTCACATGGCTGCCTGAGATCCTCCGCCATAACGGGATGGAGATGGCGTCTGCAGGGTGGATGCTCTCTTTGATGCAACTTGTAGGACTTCCGGCCTCATTTGTCGCGCCCGTTCTCGCCGATCGCTATGCCAATCAGAGGGGAATTGTCGCTTGTATCAGTTTGCTTTACTTTATCGGTCTCGCAGGGCTACTCATTGGGGGGAACTCGATCATCCTCACGATTTGGGTCGTCTTGTTAGGTCTCGGGCAAGGCGCGAGCATCAGCCTGTCCCTGACGTTTTTGAGTATTCGTGCCCAAAATGCAGAACAGGCCTCGGAGCTTTCCGGGATGGCTCAGTCCATCGGGTACTTGATGGCTGCCACGGGACCCATTTTGATCGGGTTTCTTTTCGATCAGACCCATGCTTGGGTGGCACCTCTCGTTTTATTATTGATCGTCACCCTGATCATGAATGCAGCCGGATTGGGCGCTGGGAGAAATCAATATGTATAGCGTTGCCTATCCAGGAATGATTCAACCGCTACATGCGTTCCGGTGCGGACACGCCGATGAGGGAAAGTCCCTTCTTGATCACGATGGCAATCGCCTGTAGAAGTTGAAGACGCGCCCGCGCCCGGCTCAATTCTTCGTCTTCGGTCAGAACCCGTTCAGCGTTGTAATAACTGTGGAACTGGGTCGCGAGGTCATACAAATAATTCGGAATCCGATGCGGAGCTAACTGCTCAGCGGCGGTCACGATTTCGTGCGGGAAGTCGCCGAGCTTCCTCAATAACTCACTTTCGCGTTCCTGCTCCAACCGGTGGAGGACCGACGTGTCAAGTTCGGCAGCAAACCCTTGTTCTTCCGCTTGCCGCAACACGCTGTGAATCCGAGCATGTGCGTATTGGACGTAGTAGACCGGGTTGTCGTTCGACTCGGATACGGCCAGGTCCATGTCGAAATCGAGGTGCGTGTCCGGACTGCGCATCGTGAAGATATAGCGCGCCGCATCGACCCCGACTTCGTCGATCAATTCTTCGAGGGTGACCGCTTGACCGGTCCGCTTGGACATTTTCACCTCGGCTCCGTCTTTGTACAGCCGCACCATCTGGGCAATGGTCACATGCAAGCGATCCGGATCGAACCCGATCGCTTCCAACCCGGCTTTCATCCTCGGGATGTACCCATGGTGGTCCGCTCCCCACACGTTGATCAAACGCGCGAAGCCGCGGTTCAATTTATGCTTATGGTAGGCGATATCCGGGGTCAAATACGTGTACGATCCATCCTGCTTGACGAGAACACGGTCTTTATCATCGCCGTAATCCGTCGCTTTCAGCCAGGTGGCCCCATCTTTCTCATACAGGACCCCGCGCTGGTGCAACTCCTCCAATGCTTCCCGCACCGCCCCCGATTCGTATAGTGAGGACTCCGCAAACCAGCGGTCAAAGTGGACACGGTAGCGACTGAGATCGGTCCTGATTTTATTCAATAGTTCTCGCAAGCCGTATTCCCGGAAAAACGCATGCCGCTCTTCCGCCGGAACGGATACATACCTTTCACCGTAAGTGTCCGCCAGCTGTGCACCGAGTGCCACGATCTCACGCCCGCGATAGCCGTCTGCGGGTATTTCGGCCTCGCGTCCCAAAGCTTGCATATAACGAACCTCGATCGAGCGCGCGAGCATGTCGATTTGGTTCCCGGCATCGTTGATATAATCCTGAATTTCGAAAGTAAAGTTGCTTGATCCAGTAATAAAGGTGCTC
>CALGNY010000124.1 GCA_937958375.1 uncultured Bacillaceae bacterium | reverse complement strand
GATGAGACCAAAAAACCAGGAAGCGTACTCGGCTCCCTGGTTGTATTAATTAATTTTCTTTATACGATCTGGATGACTTTTTGTTTTTTTGTCGAGTTCTTGCACTTGATAAAGATTGTAGTACAAGCCGCGTTGTTTCATTAGTTGGTCATGGGTACCCTGCTCTTTGATCTCCCCATTTTCAATTAAAATGATCCGATCGGCATGGGTAATCGTCGACAATCGGTGAGCTACGATAAACGTCGTCCGATCGTGCGCCAGTTTATTCATGGCTTCTTGGATCAAGTGTTCACTTTCTAAGTCCAATGCGGAAGTCGCCTCATCCAAGACAAGCAATGGAGGGTTTTTCAGAAACACCCGTGCGATGGCGATTCGCTGTTTTTGTCCGCCAGAAAGCTTAACGCCTCGCTCACCCACAAGCGTGTCGTAGCCTTGTGGCAAGTCCATAATAAACTCATGCGCGTTCGCTGCTTTGGCCGCTTCAATCACTTCTTCATTCGTCGCATCCGGATTCCCCATTCGGATGTTCGTCGCGACGGAATCACTGAATAAAATTGTATCTTGCAGAACCAAGCCGATCTGATCACGAAGTGTGCGCGCTTGGACTTTCGTGATATCAACGCCGTCGATGGTGATTTTTCCTTTTGTCGGGTCATAAAACCGCGGGATCAAGCTGACGAGCGTCGACTTTCCTCCTCCACTCATTCCGACAAATGCGACCGTTTCCCCTTCGTGAACGTTCAAATCGATATTTTTCAATGCATAAGATTCATCGGGGTTATACTGAAACGAAACATTTTCAAAACGTACTTCTCCATCGACTCGTTTCATTGGTTTCGCATCTGGTTCATCCGTAATATCGTACTCTTCATCCATAAATTCGAACACACGATCCATCGACGCATGGGCTTGCGTCAATTGGGTTGAAGAGTTGACGAGTCGTCTGAGTGGATTGTATACACGGTCCATATATGCAGTGAACGCGACGAGTGTACCTAGTGAAACATTTCCACCGATCACAAAATAACCGCCGACCGCTAGCAACAGTAACGGTGCAAGGTCTGTGATCGTATGGGTCACTGAGTATGATTTCGCATTCCAGCTCGTAAATGCAAGTGCCCGGTCCAAGTAGTGCCCGTTTCGTTCATCGAATTGACGTTGTTCATGATCTTCCAATGCAAATCCCCGAACAACCGGCATGCCTTGCACACGTTCCGTCAAATGACCTTGCACTTCAGCTAACGCTTGTGAACGCTCGCGTGTCAGATTTCTCAAGCGAGAATAAAAATATTTCACCGAGAAACCATAGACAGGGAATAGGATAATTGCGACAACCGTCAGCAATGGATCCAGCCACAGCATGATTCCGATCGCAATTAAAATTGTCACCATATCAAGCCATAAGTTCATTAGCCCTGTCATGATGAAGGTTTTTGTCTGTTCTACATCATGGATGACACGGGAAATAATTTCACCCGTTTTTGCTCTCGCATAGAAATTTAAACTTAACCGTTGAATGTGGTCGAATAATTTATTTCTAATGTCATATAAAATTTTGCTTGAAACCCACTGAGCATAATATTGGCGGAAATATTCCACCGGCGGACGAATGATGAGGAATACCAAAAAGGCAATTCCCATTGTCCATCCCAGTTTCTCTAACTTTTCCGCGTTGCTCAATGCTTCTGCGCCGACAATATCATCAATGACATACTTGATGATCAGTGGCATCAATAAAGGAATACTGAATTTAATGATTCCGATTAAAATTGTACCGAAGATTTTCCATTTATACGGCTTTACAAAAGCCAAATATCTCTTTATGCTGTCCATCGTTTCACCTGCTTGTGTGATCAAAAAATATGCTAACCAATAAAAAGACTGCTAACTGACTTGCCAGCAGTCCCCCTCTTTTTTTACCCATGGTACGTAAGAAATTGTTCGTACCAGCGCTCTGCAAAGTCCGGTGCAAACGGGCCTTTCCGTTGAAGCACCCACCGCTCCAAAACATTCAGCTGCTTGTACAAAATACGCTCCAGTACGACCGGATAGTTCATGAGTTGCTTATGCTCAATAAACTCATCTTCATCTAATATTTTATACGTCATATCCGGAAAAACCTTAATATCCAGATCATAATCGATGTATTTGACCGCCCCTTCATCAAAGACATAAGGCGAGCTAATGTTGGAATAGTAATGAATGCCATCATTTCTCAGCATGCAAATCACATTGAACCAATAATTTGCCGTAAAAAAAGCAATGGCCGGCTCACGTGTATGCCAGGTTCGCCCATCGCTTTCGGTGACAAGTACACGATCATTCGCACCAATTAACATTGAAGACGTGCTCTTCAGCACCATCGTCTCTTCCCAAACCCGGTGGATGGAGCCATTATGTTTATAGCTCTGTATTTTAACTAACTCACCAGCCTTTGGGTTCGTCATGATATACCTACTTTCCGCGCTGGTTATATTTTCCTTATCATCAATTTCACTTGATGTACATTTTAACACAACACCACCACGGTATCGATTAAAACGCGTTTTGTCTGGAATAAATGGGGACTGCTGAAGATCGGGGGCTGATTGTTGAAGATTAGGGACTGACTAATGAAGATCTAACGAAGACTTAAAAAATAGAAACACGCTCAACAAACCGGAAAACTCGCTCAATCTTGCTGCAAACCCACTCAACGAACCGGGAAAGCCGCTCAACTTCGCCGCAAACCCACCCAAATAACCAAAAAACTCGCTCAACCTCGGAATCGCTGACTATTTAAGTTCGAGCATTGGCTGGCAATCGCTGTCTCTTGAAACCCCGACCACCAATTAATCCCACAAAAAAACTCTCGTGTAATGGATAGCTTCATTGGAATCTGGACAAATTAATCAGTGCGGAGGTGATATGAGATGGCTAAAAACAATCGCCAGCCAAACGAAACTGCTGCAGGTACCAATGTTCAAAAAGTGAAAAAGCAAAACCAGCAGGCTCAACAGGGTCAGCAATTTGCTGAGGAATTTGCGAGTGAGACGGACGCGCAAGAAGTCCGTCGTCGTAACCAACAGTCTCAGCAGAAAAAGAAATAACCAATCCATCCAAATAAACAGCCGTCGCAATTTGACGGCTGTTTTTCATGTGATTTGCTTTTTGATTTTATGTTGGACATTCGGCAATGGATATTCAGCGATTTCATCAAGGGAAACAAACTGACCAAGCTCCTCATTGACCTTTCCACCAACAACCCGGCAGAAAATCGGGTGAACCTCCCAGATCACATGTGAAAAAATGTGTTTGACCGGTTCGCCCTCTTTCATGACTTCCAACTCCACATCATATTCGAACTCGGTAAACTGAATGGCTTCTTTTTGCAAAAATTCATCTTGCGGTATAAGTGGGAATTCCCACAAATTAGCCAATAACCCTTCACTCGGTCGCTTTTGGATAAAATATGCCCCGTCTTTTTCCATTACCATCGCAAAGTAGGCTTTCATCTTTTGCTTCTTTGCTTTTGTTTTCACCGGTAGCTCTTCTTGTACGCCCTTCTCATATGCCAAACAAAATTCAGCCACAGGGCATTCCTGGCACTTCGGTTTTTTCGGTGTGCAAATCAATGCACCCAGTTCCATCAAGCCTTGGTTAAAGGACGAAGGATCCTCATGAGAAATGACAGCCCCGACCACTTGTTCAAATATCTTCTTCGTCTTTTGATCGGCGATGTTTTCGTAGATCTCAAATATGCGGGACATCACTCGCTTCACATTGCCGTCTACGGCGGGAACTGGCTCATCATAAGCAATACTCATGATCGCACCAAGTGTATAGGGTCCGATCCCTTTTAATTTCTTCAGCTCCGTTTTTTCTGTCGGAATTTGGCTATTATAAGTAGAGACAACTTCCTTTACGGCGGAATGCAAATTTCTTGCCCGTGAATAATAGCCTAACCCTTCCCATGCTTTGAGTACATCCTGTTCATCAGCACTCGCTAAAGCCTCAACGGTTGGGAAGCGTTCCATAAATGCGTTAAAATAAGGGATGACCGTATCAACGCGGGTTTGCTGGAGCATGATTTCAGATACCCACACCCGATATGGGTCTTGGTTTTCCCGCCACGGCAAATCCCGCCGAATGGTTAGATACCAATCAATCAATGCATCTTGAAACGCATGTTTTTCAAAGGTTTCGGGTATATATGTAGTTGATTCTTTTCTCATCTATCATCATCCATTTTCTTTACATAAATAATTCGTTTAAGGAGGTGTGACGTTGGATACTGCAACACATTTGACAATGGGTGTCGCTTTAAGTGGGCTCTCGACATTAGATCCGGTCGTCGAAGCGGATCCGAATTTGTTCACGGCGACATTTTTCGCGGTCGTGATCGGATCGATTGCACCGGATTTTGATACGTTGTTCAAATTTAAGGACAACGCAACTTACATCCGACATCACCGTGGCACCTCCCACTCTCCATTGATGCTTATATTTTGGAGCTTTTTCGTATCCGTACCGATTTATCTGTTCAGCCCAGAAATTTCGTTTTTGCATTTATGGTTATGGACCTTACTCGCCGTTGTGTTACATGTGACGGTTGATATTTTCAATGCATACGGCACCCAAGCACTCAAGCCGCTTACCCATAAATGGATCGCGATCGGATTTATCAATACGTTTGACCCGTTTATTTTCTACTTGTTCGTTGCCGGAATTTTAGCCTGGTTGCTCGGTGCTGATCCGGTTTACACATTTCTGATCGTGTTTTTCATCAACATTTTATATCATATTAAACGTTACATGGATAAAAAGGAAATCGTCGATATTTTAAAACGCCATTTCCATGACCAAAATATCGAAAAAATCATTACCCAGCCAACCATTAAGCATAATTGGTGGCGCATTGCCGTCATCACGGATGATCGGTATTATATTGCCGATAGTGTCGATGGCCAGATTGACATTCTTGATATTTTCGAGAAAAAACCACTTCCCGAAACTGCTGAAATGAATGCTGCCCTGTTGGATAAAAACGTTCAGGCATTCATTAACTTTTCACCGGTTTATCGATATGAGATCGATCGCTACGATGATTATATCGAAATCCGCTTCATCGATCTTCGTTACCGGACAAAAGGGCATTATCCGTTTGTCGCAGTCGTGACGATGGATAAATTTTATAACATTCTATCTTCCTATACCGGATGGGTTTATTCGGAGGAAAAATTACAGAAAAAGATGCAGTTCTTGTCTTAATGAATTAGATGAGCTAAGACAGAACTAAGTTACTCATATCTAAATCTGAACCGTGCATATTTAAGCGAAGGAAATATACGTAGACTCCTGGGGGTCGGCTAAGTTCGGTCACGTCC
>CALGNY010000123.1 GCA_937958375.1 uncultured Bacillaceae bacterium | reverse complement strand
AAACTTCAGAAGCACTCACCCTTCAACTCAACCCTTCCAATCCCTTATTAATAAACGTATGGATCATTCCAGACATTTCTTTCGGACTTCGATCCATGCCGCGATAGAGCCACAGTTTCATCATATTGATGCTACCATTGACGATGAATGAACCGATATACTCTGAAACTTTCGGGTCAATTTTTCTCGCTGCCAATCCTTCATGCATGATGAATCGATGGGCGACGGCGGTCACTTTATGTTGGAAAGTGGAGTCGGTATGTTCGTTTAATAGTGTTTTGCACTCTTCCGATTTTGAGGCTAAATACTCGAGCAGTTTCTCGGTCATTTCCATGGTTTCTTCTTCGACTTCGAAATTGAACGAATTCAAATAGCGCTCCATATCTTGGATCAGTTCGCTCTCGATTTGCTCCAAAAGATGATATTGGTCGGTGTAATGAGTGTAAAAAGTCGACCGGTTTACATCGGCTAACTCACAAATTTCTTTGACGGTCACGCTGTTGATTGATTTTTCGTTCAACAATTCCATCAGACTATCCTTCAACACCATCCGTGTGTATTTTTTTCTACGGTCTAATCGTTCGGTCACAAGTATCACCTGCTTTGTGAAAGTTTTGTGGATATCCAACATTCTCAGAAAATGTGTCTATTTTTCATCATGAGGTATCAAACTGTTTGTTGTAAATCCAACACGGTGTCTTTTATAATAATATAGTGAAATTGTTTTTTAGGCAAGAGAGGGTGCATCATTATAGATTTCGCATCGAAAATCATTAAACATAGAAAACCGATTTTCATCACGTTTATCGTTCTGATGATCTTGAGTGCGATTGCTCAGATTGGCGTTTCGGTCAATTACAATATGTCGGACTATTTGCCCGAAAACGCACAGTCGACAGACGCGATGGATATTATGGATGAGGAATTTGATGGAGCGGTTCCGAATACGAGCGTGATGATGTATGACGTTTCGATTCAGGAAGCGCTAGCTTTTAAAGAAGAATTGGCTGCCATCGATGGCGTTTCGGATGTTACTTGGCTGGATGATGCCATTGACATGCGGACACCGCTTGAAATGGCTGATGAAGAAACTGTTGAATCGTACTATAAAAACGGAAATGCTTTATTCAATTTTGCGATTCGTGAGGGCGATGAAGTTGCGGTCACGGATGAAATTTATGAATTGATCGGCGAAGAAAATGCGATGGCTGGGGAAGCACTCGATACAGCGACCCAGCAGAAAATGGCTTTCACAGAAACGATGTATGCGGCCGCATTACTCATCCCGATCATTATCATCATTTTGATTTTATCGACAAACTCATGGGCGGAACCGTTATTTTTCTTAACGGCGATTGGTGTCTCCGTCTTGATCAATATGGGGACGAATATTTTTGTCGGTGAAATTTCATTTGTCACCTCGTCGGTTGCTCCGATATTGCAGCTTGCGGTCTCGCTCGATTACGCGATTTTCTTGCTGCATAGTTTTTCGGATTATCGAAAAACGGTTGCGGATCCGAAAGAAGCGATGCGCCTGGCCATCAAGCAATCGTTCCCAGCGATTATTGCCAGTGCCTCGACGACGTTCTTTGGATTTATCGCATTAACCTTTATGAATTTTGAAATTGGTTCGGATCTTGGTTTCAGTCTGGTCAAAGGGATTCTATTAAGCTTCATCAGCGTGATGGTCTTCCTGCCAGCGATGACGATCATGTTTTACAAATGGATTGATAAAACGCAGCATAGACCGATTGTTCCGGCTTTCAAAAATGTTGGCCGGCGTGTGATGAAATTCAGGATTCCAAGTTTGATTCTTGTATTTGTGCTCATTGTGCCGGCTTTCTTGGCGCAGAGTGAAACGGATTTTATATACGGAATCGGGGAACAACCGGAATCAACCCGTGCAGGAGCGGACGTCGTTAAAATTGATGAAGAGTTCGGGAAAAATACACAGATGGTTCTGCTCGTCCCGAAAGGTGATCTTGCTAAAGAAGAAGCGTTGGTGAGTGAACTTCAAGACATGAAGCATGTGACGAGTGTGGTATCTTATGTGAATATGGTGGATGCGGCAATACCGCCTGAGTTTTTGGATGAGTCGGCGACCGAGCAATTTTATTCGGAAAATTACAGCCGGATTATTCTGCAAACCAATACGGATACCGAGGGCGAGACAGCCTTCCGGGTGGTTGAAGGGGTGCAGGATACGGCAAAAAGTTATTACCCAGATGACTCGGTGTATTCGCTTGGTGAGAGCGTGACCCTTTACGATATGAAAAATGTCGTGCAACGCGATAATACGGTAGTGAATATTTTGACCGTGGCTACGATTGCTATTGTTTTATTGATTACGTTCAAGTCCATATCCATTCCGATTATTCTCTTGTTGACGATTCAGTCAGCGGTTTGGATCAACTTGGCTATCCCATATTTCACCGATCAATCACTCGTTTTTGTCGGGTATTTGATCGTCAGTACGGTGCAGCTGGCCGCAACGGTCGATTACGCCATCCTGTTTACAGAGGATTACAATCGGAACCGTAAAGAAATGCCGGCATTAAAAGCAATCAAAAAGACATTGGACGGAAAAATATTTGCGATCGCCATTTCGGCATCCATTTTATCCAGTGTCGGGTTTATTCTTTGGATTACGTCTACGAATCCGATTGTTTCGTCAATTGGCCTATTGATCGGACGTGGCGCATTGCTCGCGTTTATCATGGTTGTCTTTTTCTTACCGGCGATGTTATTAGTTTTTGATAAAATCGTCGAGAAAACAACATGGAAATCTAACTTTTATAAGGAGAAATGATGGATGAAATATATCAAGCGGGTCTTTTTCGTCATCGTGACAGTTGCTTTGTTGGCTTCATCGTTAGTCGGAAACGTTTCGGCGAAGGACGATGATGCAACCGAAGTACAAGATTCGGCTGATGGAGAAGGGAAAGTTTCAGGCAAAGATGAGGTCATCTACGCGACACTTTCTCCGGCTGGGGAACAGGAAAGTCTGTATGTCGTCAATCGGTTTGATGTCGATGAACCTGGAACGGTTGTCGATTACGGAAATTACACCAGTGTACGAAATCTGACGAACTTGAATGAAATTGTGTTGAATGGTGATGAAGTTCAATTCACGGCAACCGATGAAGAATTTTATTACCAAGGAAATATGGAAGGAAAGTCTCTGCCATGGTCGATTGATGTAACGTACGTGCTTAATGGCAAGGAAGTTTCGGCCGATGAATTGGCGGGCCAAGAAGGTCAGGTCGAAATTCAGATCGAAACGTCAGCCAATGAAGAAGGCGAGGAAAGTTTTTTTGAAAATTATATGCTACAGCTGACCGTTCCGCTAGATACCGATATTTTCTCAAATATTCAAGCGAAAGATGGCATGATCGCGAATGCAGGCAAGACGCAGCAGGTGACGTTTACGGTCATGCCTGAGAAAGAGGAGCGCTTTGTTGTTGAAGCGGACACGTCAGCGTTTGAATTTGGCGGCATTGAAATTTCAGGCGTTCCTTCCTCTATGTCGATTGATGAGCCAGATACAGATGACATGACGGGTGACATGCGGACGCTTTCGGATGCAATAGGTGAATTGAACGATGGTGTTGCTGAGCTTCAGGATGGGATTGCTGACATGAATGATGGAGCCGATGAGCTTGTTGATGGTTCAGCATCTTATCGAGATGGAATCTCAGAATTGGATGCGTCGTCTGGTGAATTGGTAGCTGGGTCACAAGAGATTGAGCGTGCACTCAACACGCTGGACGAATCACTGCGTGGTGTAGACGAAGTGGATACAAGTCAACAGGATCAGTTGGTCGACGGGTTGAATCAACTGTCCGCTGGGTTGACGGAGATGAAGGAGGGCCTCTCCCAGCTAAAAGAAAACTACGCTCAAGCCTATCAAGCCATGGATGCGGCAATGAATGATCTTCCTTCGAATATTTCAAAAGAAGAGTTAGAAGCTTTAGGCTCATCATCTGCAGAAATTGATACCCAAGCCATTGAAAAGCTTCAGAACATTTTGGCGAATGCCTCTGAAGAAGAACTTGCGGCATTAGCGGAAGCCGGATTGGATGAGCGTACGCTAGCTGGTTTGGAAATGTTTGTAGCCGGGGTCGAAGAAGCATCTTCAACCATGGAACAGAACGCTTCGACCATCGGCAAGTTGGTGAATGCCTATGAAAAATCTCAAATTGCGAAGGGCACTTATTTCGGTTCCGGCGATCAACCGGGTGCAAAAGCTGCATTTGATGCCGTCGACACATCGTTGGAAGAAACCATCGCTGGTCTTGATGAAATGGCATCGAATGTCGATGTGATGGCCAATGAAATTTCTTCTGCGTCCGAAGAAATGGATGGACTCGTTGACTTGCAAGAAGGTATCGCTGCATTGGCGAATGAATACGGCGCTTTTCACTCCGGATTGAATGAATATACGAACGGTGTCAGCGAATTATCTAACAATTACGGTGAATTGCACAGTGGTGTGAGTGAATTTGCGAATGGTATTGGTGAGCTTGAGACGGGTGTAGCCGACTTACAAGACGGAACCGAAGAATTGTATGATTCGACGAAAGATCTGCCGGAAGAGATGACTTCCGAAATCGATGAGATGATTTCACAATATGACAAATCCGATTTTGATCCAGTTTCGTTTGTTTCTGATAAAAATGAAAATGTAAATCACGTTCAATTTGTCATGCAAACGGAAAGCATTGAAGTTGATGAACCGGATGAAGAAGAACCAGAGGAAGAAGAATCCACAAGTTTTTGGGAGAAATTCAAAGCATTATTCAGTTGATTTGAGAGAGATGAGCAGTTCAGTTTTGGCGTACAAAAATTGCGCCATCATTGAACTGCTTATTTCATGTCATTCTAGTTAGAAAATTGTGATAAAATTATAGTGGACTAGTT